>PFIF01000304.1:15013-16358 GCA_002782605.1 Deltaproteobacteria bacterium CG_4_8_14_3_um_filter_43_13
TCCAGGGGCCAGAGGTGATTGCCCTGTCGAAGCTGCGGGTCCTCATAAATATCCTGCCCATTCTTCACTACACCTGCTGCCACCCCTTCAGCCTGTAAGCGGCTCATCACCTCTTCCGGCGAAAGGTTGATGGTCCATGCCTCTATCAGTTGATCCAACTCATCCTCATTCTCTTTCCTGGCAAGAAGGGTAGAGAATTTATCATGAGTAGTCCATGGGGGGTAACCCATGGCTTTGCATAAGCCCTCCCACTCATCATCAGTAAAGACAGCAATGACACACCATCGTTCCTCCCCCTCGCACCGATATGCCCCATGAGGAGCCGCACAGGGGCACCGGTTGCCCATTCTCATCGATTCGTTCTGATTTACGACATAATCCAATATAGGTGGAGCTAGAAAATGGAGTGAAGCCTCAAATTGCGATAGGTCAAGGATCTGGCCGTTGCCAGTTTTATCTCGGTAATCCAAGGCGGCCATAATTGCTGCTACTCCAAACTGGGGAACTACAAAATCTGTCCAAACCATTGTCGTCTGAAGAGGGTCTCCGTCAGGCCACCCAATAAGTTGAGAAAGCCCTGACAAAGCCACAAGTTGCATTCCCAAAGCAGCATGTTTGGCAAATGGGCCGGTTTGACCCTGGTTGCTGGTTCGGAGCATAATGATATCCTTCTTGATCTTTCTTAGCTCTTCGTATCCCATTCCTTTCTTATCCATTGTGCCGGGGGAAAAGTTCTCCACAACAACGTCAGCCCACATGATTAGCTCCCTTAACACCTCTTTTGCCCGCGGATGATCTATGTTCATCTGAAAACTGAGCTTATTAGCGTTGTAAAAAGCAAAATAACCCGCTCGATTCAACCCCGGCTTTCTGTCTTTAAAGGGAGCTACTGCCCGGTGAGCGCATGGGCGTTTACCGGATTCGATACGAACTACCATGGCTCCGTGATCGGCAAGGCATTTGGTAACTAGTGGTCCAGCAAGGATCCAGGAGAAATCGGCTACCTTTATTCCATCAAGGGCATCTTTTGGAGGTTCTTTAGCAACCTTCATATCACTCCTCCCTCCTTCAGCATAACAAGCTCTCTCTTGGACATCCCTAGCTCGCCCAGATAGACATCCTCATTGTGTTCGCCTATGAGAGGAGCCCGATGTCTAATGGTCATCGGAGTCTCAGAAAATTTGAGGAAAGGGCCGGGATACCTTATCTTGCTTTTCAACTCAGGATGGTCAACATCGACCCAGTAGTCTCTCGATCGAAGCTGCTTATTTCTTAACACCGCGTCAAATCCTGACACAGGAGCAAGAGGTATGTGCCTCTTAGATGACTCCTTGTAGAGTTCATC
>PFIF01000020.1 GCA_002782605.1 Deltaproteobacteria bacterium CG_4_8_14_3_um_filter_43_13
ATTAGGAAAATAAAGACCGTAAGTCCCGGGCACCATGTCCATGAAACCATATATTCCGTGTTCTCCCGGGTTCTTACCGGTTATTATGGAACTCCATGCCACAGGGGAGATATCAGGTATGGATGACTCCATCTGACGGAAAATCCCATCTTCAATTAATCTCGACATGTTTGGCATAATGCCCCTGGCTGATAAGTCCTTTACCAGAGAATAAGGAACCCCGTCGAGGCCAATAATGATTGTACGCTTATTTGCAAACATAAAAGTTACTTCTTGAAGAATTTTGAGGAAACTATCCTGATTTTTCTTGCAGGCTGTTTGTTTCTCGTTGCCTGTTGTGCGTAAAAGCCAGTTTAGATCATATACAACCTATTGAAACTTATGGCAAATCGGTGCTAACATGTGGTGGAAAAGTGTAGATCATAACTGGCAACAAGAAACAAACAGCCGGCAACGACAACGAAAAAAATTACACTCAAATTATTATAGGCAACGTCACTGGTCATTAGTCATCGGTCATTGGTTAAGTGTGGAAAATTGATTGCTTTTACCAGTGACAAATGACTATTGACTAATGACATTCACTATAGAGAGAAATCGGGCTGTTGATGATTCCTCCGGCACAGATTTCCCCAGAGCGGGTTAGAACGAATCTACCCAATCCCTCGATCTCATTAAAATCTTCAAGAACCATAGGTCTGTCAATGGAGATTGTGACCTTGCCTACATCAGTCTCCCTCAGAATATTACTGTGGTTTTCTATTATCTCCAGGGTTGAGGAGTCAATCCTCTGTTCAATCCTCTCTATATGGCAGTGCTCTTCAGCAGTAGCACACCTTATAGTCAGTTGATCCTTGGCTTGAAGCGGATCATACGACATCCAGAATATGTTGGCGTTTATTCGGGTCTTTATTTCAGGAGAATATTGGGGATGGCAAATTACCTCTCCTCTTTTAGGGGCCAGGTCATCTTGAAGTACTATCCCGATGCTATCGCCTGCTTCTGCCACATCCTTAGTATTTTGATATACTTCGATCGATTCTATCCTTGTTTTTGCCTTGCTGGGTAAGATTACAACCTCGTCCCCCATTTGCACCTTACCCGACAAGACCCTGCCTACCAGAATCTTTTTTTGATCGGAAATATAGGTGTCCTGAATGGGGAACCTCAGAGGTTTGAGAACAGGATCTTCTTTTGTTTCTAACTGATCCAGTGCCTCAAAGATTGTAGGGCCATTGTACCATCCCATGTTTCCTCCCGCCTTGGCGATATTGTATCCCAACCTTGCTGAAATTGGGATCGCATGATTAGGTTTTATCTCCAAAGAATGAAGAAAACTCAATAGCTTGCATTTTAATTCTTCAAATCGGTTCTGACTGTAATTGACCAGGTCCATTTTATTAATTGCTAAGATGACCTGTTTTATGCCCAACATTCCCAGGATATAGGCGTGCCTCTTAGTTTGTTCCTCTATTCCCTCTAAGGCGGATACAATAAGGATTGCTGCTTCTGCCTGGGATGTTCCGGTAATCATGTTCTTGATAAACTCCCTGTGACCTGGGGTGTCGATGATTGCATAGTGTCTTTTATCCGTTTTGAAGAAAGACTGGGCGGTATCGATGGTCATTTTCTCCATTCTCTCTTCCTCCAGGTGATCCGTTATGTAAGCGAATTCTGATGGGTTGTCCGATTCTTTCAAGCTTTTCTCGATTTCTTCCATAATGTCTGTGGGTAGCGAGTCGGTATCATAGAGTAATCTTCCGATAAGGGTTGATTTGCCGTGATCAACATGGCCAACGATTACTATTGGAAGCGTGGCTTCAACTCCTCTACTTCTTAACTCCTCCACTACATATACCCCAGTGCCCTTAGCTTCTGCATCATGTAAGCCTCTTCTTTGTCCTGTGTCCTCCCTGCTCGTTCTTGTGTTTTTGTAGCCTGCAGCTCAGCAATGATAGAATTTATATCCTTTGCATCAGAATCTATTGGTTCACAACAGGTTTGGCAACCAATGCTCCTGTATCTTTTGCCATCAAGCGCTCTGTAAAGCTCAATAAAAGGGATGTCTTCCCTTTCGATGTAATTCCATATATCCAATTCATTCCAATCTAAGAGAGGGTGGACCCTAATATGCGTACTGTCCTCCGATTCAGATTTGTACTGATCCCATAATTCCGGAGGTTGATTCTTATAATCCCATGCGAATTGGCTGTCTCTGGGAGAAAAATACCTCTCTTTTGCCCTGATTCCGTGTTCATCTCTTCTGATGCCAAGGAGAATTGCCATGTAACCTTCTTTGTCTATTAGCTTCTTTAAAGCGTTGGTTTTAAGCTCACTGCAGCATTTTAATTTGTCGTTATTGTGGGGGCATATGCCTTCAAGAATGGCATCCTCATTTCTCCCTATTTTTAGGTTTAGTTCCCATTCACTGGAGTACTTATCTCTGAAAGAATAAATCTGGGGGAATTTATAGCCCGTATCGATATGTATGATGGGAAAGGGGATTCTGCCGAAAAATGCCTTCCGACAAAGCCAAAGTAGAGCAGTTGAGTCTTTCCCAATGGACCAGAGCATACCTATGTCTTTAAAGTGATAATAGGCTTCTCTGATTATATAGATGCTTTTACTCTCCAACTCATCTAGACGTTCCATTATATCTCTGCCCCTATTTTTTTTATACAGCTCCACCCTCTGAGTTACAGGGAATAAAACTCTAAAAGTTCGATATTTACAATAAGTTACGTTGGTTTATGAGAGCTTTGAAAAAGTACCCCTTTTCGCTTCAGCATATATTTTTTGACCCATCTAAGCTCGCTTCATTGAAAATTCACAAACTCGCCCTTCGGGCTCAAACATGTGAATTTTCTACATTACGCTTGCTAATAAGGGTTCCCCAAAAAATCTATGTAATTCGCTCTCAGGGATACTTTTTCAAAACAAGCATAGTTTTTCAAACCAAGTCTCTAAATTTCAAGAGCTAATCTTTTTAACAGCCCATTCATGCATTTCTACGGCAATTGAACGTTGGAGTAGGGGAATGGAAACAACTAACTTATCTTTCTTTGACTTAGCCCTCAAAATGGTGCCTACTGCCCCTTCCAATGGGCCATCAATGACCGTAACCCTATCCCCGGTCTTTATATAGTCGTGAGGGAATACGGGCTGTCCACTATTTACGATGAGTTTGAGAGAGACAATCTCTTCCTCCGGGATGGGGGTAGGGTGGCCTTTTATGCCTATTATTCTGACTACTCCTACTGTTTTCAGAATATCGTGATAACTATAGTTGTCAAGCTGGCTTTGCACAAAAATGTATCCCGGGAATAGTGGTATCCATATCTTCTTCCGCCGGTCTTTTCTGCGGCTCCAGGTTTCTGCCTTTGGTAGGAATACCTCAAAATCTTTGTTTTTTAGCATGGTATAGACCTTTTCTTCGTGACGGCTTCGAGTATAAACAGCGTACCACTCTTTAAGGTCTGCGGGGTATGTCGAGTTCATTGTAGCCATTGAAAATGATCCGAGAGAATAAGTTAGATAGGGTCAGTCCGCCTCTGGCGGAGTGACCCTATTGATACTGTCTAGTCTTCTAGCACTGTTCTACTCAATCTTGCAAAGAATTTGTCTCCATATTTCTTCTTTCCCTTCTTTGGTAACAGATGAAAATAGGATAGGATCGTTGTCATTTAACGGGAGAGACTTTTTAATAAGTTCAATCTGTTTCTTCAAATTTGTCCTGGACAATTTGTCTATTTTATTTAATACTATTACTCTCTGGACTTGATAAAAATCAAACCACTCTATAAGTTCAATATCTTCTCGGCATGGTATCCTTCTTGCGTCAAGGATAAGGAGCACCAGCTTTATAGCTTTTCCAGTCTTTAAATAGCTTTCTACTAAAGGTTTCCATCTCTTTCTTAACTTCAACGGAGCCTTGGCATAACCATAACCTGGCAGGTCAACAAATGTGATCTCATTATTGATATTGAAGAAATTGATAGATTGGGTTTTACCTGGGGTAGAACTGGTCTTGACCAGGTTTTTTCTGTTTATTAAGGCGTTTATTAATGATGACTTTCCGACATTTGATTTGCCGGCAAAGACCACTTCTGGCAAGGAGTCTTTGGGATAATCAGAAGGCAACCATGCACTCTTCACAAACTCTGCAGAGGTTATTTTCATAATGCTTATATTTCCAAATAATCTGCTATCCTGTCCATAGCTTCGCTTATGTTTTCTAATGAATTGGCATAGGAGAAGCGGATGTATCCTTCCCCATTGCTCCCAAAATCGATACCAGGTGTTACTCCAACCTTCGCATTTTCAAGGATGTCAAAGGCAAGTCTATAAGAGTCTCCTGAAAACTTTCCAGCATTGGCCAAGACATAAAAGGCGCCAGTTGGCTCGACAGTAATCCCAAAGCCTATCTCCCTAAGCCTTGAAATCATAAATTTCCTTCTTTCATTGTATATCTCTTTCATCTTTGCCACTTCCTCTTTGGTTTCCTTCAGGGCAGCAATCCCTGCCCACTGAACAAAGGCATTGGCAGAAATGAAGAAGTTTTGATGGATCTTTTGCAGGGGACGAATAAATTCATCGGGGACGATAGTATATCCCAACCTCCATCCAGTCATGGCATAGAGTTTTGAAAAACCATTGAATACAAATGCCATATCTGTAAATTCCAGGATGGTATGTTCTCTGTCTTTATATACCAGACCGTGATAGATTTCGTCGGAAATAATCAGGGGACCAAGCCCTGCTATTTCTCTCATCCTTTCAGCAGACAGTATGTTTCCTGTAGGGTTGGAAGGAGAATTGAATATGATCCCTTTGGTTCGCTTTGTTATCTTTTCTACAATCTTTTCAGGCAGGTATTGAAAACCATCCTCCTCAGATACACCTACCCACACAGGCTTTCCATCAACAAACTCTATGAGTTTAGAATAGCAGGAATAGGAAGGATTAGGGAGTATTATTTCATCGCCAGGGTTGAGCAGGGCAGAAAATAACAACAGCATAGCCGGTGAACTTCCGGAGGTAACCAGTACCTGGTCGGGAGAGATTTTCACATTGTATTTCTCGAAGTAGTGTTCGCAAATTGCCTCCCTCAGCTCAATCAAACCCAGACTATGGGTATAGTGGGTCTTGCCATCCCTTAAGGCTTTAATGGCCGCCTCCTTAACACATGCAGGGGTATCAAAGTCGGGTTCCCCCACTTCAAGATGGATGATGTTTTCTCCTTTTCTCTCCATCTCTGCTGCCTTCTCCATTACATCCATCACTATAAAAGGGGGTATATGTATTGCCTTTTTTGATATCATATTTGAAGCCCTAAAGTAGTCGAAAATTTCAGATTCCATAAGTGATGAACTCGTAAAAAGTCATAAAACCGTCACTCCCGTGAAAACGGGAGTCCAGAACTAATTGGCTTTACTGGATTCCCGCTTCCGCTGGAATGACAAGAAAGGTGTCTTTAGCTCTTTTTACGAGACCATCATAAGTTAATGATAAAAATTAACTTCTTGTCGAAGAGATGTCAAGGTATTTTTGTTTACCGCCTGTTTCATTTATGGTATATATTTTATTGTCCCATTCGGGGAAGGGGAGAAAAACCCTCGCCTTTAGGCGAAGACTTCAGTTCGATCTTTTGCGCCGCAAGGGTTCGAGGGTTCCAGGATTCGAGAGTAATGAAGAAAAGATTCTCCCTTGATCACTTGACCCCTTGAATCCTTGAACCCTCAAGCCATCGGCTTTAGCCGATGGCAGTTGACTGAGCATGTTTGAGAATTCTGTCGGAGATTATATTGCCAACCTATCCAAAGGAATATGATGTTATTGTAATTGGTGGGGGACATGCTGGCTGTGAAGCTGCGCTGGCTGCTTCCCGAATGGGGTGTAAAACCCTGATTACAACTATCAATCTCGATACCATTGCTCTGATGTCCTGTAACCCGGCTATCGGTGGACTGGCAAAAGGTCAATTGGTTAAGGAGATCGATGCCCTGGGTGGAGAGATGGCGAAGAATGTAGATGAGACTGGCATACAATTCCGGGTTTTAAACACTAGGAAAGGACCTGCTGTACAGTCGTCTCGAGCCCAGGCTGATAGGCAGGCCTATCGTTTACGCATGAAGACAGTTTTAGAGAATCAGGACAATCTGGATATCAAACAGACCCTTGTAGATAGAGTATTGGCAGAGGACAATACCGTTTATGGTGTTAAGACCAACATTGACGAGTATTTTATTGCAAAAACAGTCGTTATTACTACCGGTACATTCCTGAACGGACTGATTCACATAGGTCTTGAAAACTTCCCATCTGGAAGGATGGGTGACCCGCCTTCCATAAGCCTCTCTCACAGTTTGAGAGAGTTAGGATTTCAAATGGGAAGGTTAAAGACCGGCACCACACCACGACTCAATGGCAAGACAATTGATTTTAGAAGACTCAAGCCGCAGGAAGGGGATAACCCCCCCGTCCCTTTTTCCTTTTCAACAAAAGAGATAAAACAGCCCCAGGTTCCGTGTTATATTACCTATACCAATCCAAGAACCCATGAGATAATAAAAAGCGGTTTGGATCGTTCTCCTCTGTATATGGGGCTTATAAAGGGCGTTGGCGTAAGGTACTGTCCCTCTATTGAAGATAAGATTATTCGGTTTTCTGAAAAGCCAAGGCATCAGGTATTCTTAGAGCCGGATGGACTTCATACAGTGGAGATATATCCCAATGGTCTCTCTACAAGCCTGCCTTTAGATATACAATTGAAGATGCTCAGGAGTATAGAGGGGTTGGAGCAGGTAGAGATAATGAGACCGGGATATGCTATTGAATATGACTATATAGACCCTACCCAATTGGAGCCAACCCTGGAAACGAAAATGATTGGTAACCTTTACTGTGCCGGTCAGATCAATGGCACTACCGGTTATGAGGAGGCTGCTGCCCAGGGTATTGTTGCCGGGATCAATGCCGCCCTGAAGGTACAAGATAAAGAGTCTTTTATCCTGGATAGGTCTGAGGCCTATATCGGGGTTCTGATAGACGACCTGGTTACCAAAGGAACCGATGAACCCTATCGAATGTTTACATCGAGGGCAGAATATCGGTTATTGCTGAGGGAGGATAATGCAGATCTAAGATTAAGAGAGAGGGGATACCTTCTTGGGTTAGTGAGCAACGAGGAGTACAGCAGGTTTAAGGCAAAGGTTAAGGCTATTGAAGGAGAGATAGCCCGACTCAAGGCTAAAAAGATTAAACCAGATAAGACTACAAATGAGAAACTCCTTGGGCTAGGAAGCAGTCCTTTAGACAATGTGATAACACTGGAAGAGCTTCTCAGAAGACCGGAGATATCGTATGTAGATATGAAATTATTTGATGATTCAACCAGTCGTGAATTATTCCCTGACGAAGCCCTCCAGGTTGAGATTCAGACCAAATACAGGGGTTATATAGATAGACAGGGGGAAGAGATACAGAGATTCAGGAAGATGGAAAGGCGGCATATACCCCATGACCTTGACTTTAGTGATATTCCAGGGTTGTCCAACGAAGTCAGAGAGAAATTAGTTAAGATAAGACCCCTTTCTCTGGGGCAGGCGTCCCGTATCTCTGGGGTTACCCCTGCTGCTATTTCTATACTTACGGTATACATGAAGAAGTTGGGGTATATATAACATGGTAAATGAGAAGGAAAACTATTCTACATTAAACAAGCTGGTTATGGATTTAGGGGGATCGCTTTTTGGGGTTGCCGACATTAGAGCCTTAAAGAACAGTTTCGTTGACCTTCCTCCACAACAGATTGAAGGGTTGGATTATGGCATCTCTGTAGGGGTGAGGTTATCAAAGAGAGTCATAGAGGGTATAGAAGATAGACCTACCCAGCTCTACTTTCATCACTACAGGCAGCTAAATAACCTCCTGGATCAGATAGCCGTTAAGCTAACCGGACATATACAAAAGGAAGGATGGGATGTCCTGCCCATAGCAGCTTCCCAAATTATCGATTGGGAGAACCAAAAGGCACACCTTTCTCATAAAAGGATTGCAGTCCAGGCAGGTCTGGGCTTCCTGGGCAGGAATAATCTGTTGGTTAATCCAAAATTTGGCTCCCGGGTCAGGCTGGTTACCTTACTCACCAATATGCCTCTATTGGCTGATAGCCCCTTGAACCGGGATTGCGGTAATTGCAGGGAATGTATCCCCGTCTGTCCTGTTGGGGCCATCAAGGAGAGACAGGAAGATTTTGATCATCTGGGTTGTTTTGAGAAGCTGCGGGGTTTTAGGAAGGAGTGTAATATAGGCCAGTATATCTGTGGGGTATGTATTAATGCCTGTTCAGGAGAGCTTTGAAAAAGTACCCCTTTTCGCGTCAGCATACATTTTTTGACCCATCTAAGCTCGCTCCATTGAAAATTCACAAACTCGCCCTTTGGGCTCAAACATGTGAATTTTCTACATTACGCTTGCCAAGGTGGGTTCCCCAAAAAATCTATGAATTCGCTCTCAGGGGACTTCTTCAAAGCTCTCGGAAGGTTGTGCAAAGGTCTAAGAGATGGAGTAGGAAGGAGGTATTATGTTTCACAGTGTGACTTCCCAGGATATAAAGGAGGGTAAGGTAACAGATATCTACTTTACTCGAACCTTTGAGATACTTAAGGCTAAGGGTATAAATAAAAGGGTTAAGGGTGAGATTATCGCTAAAAAACTACCAAGAGATTGGCAGTGGGCAGTCCTGGCAGGGGTAGAGGAGTGTGCTTCCTTGCTGGAAGGAATAAATGTTAACGTGAAGTGTCTGGCGGAAGGTACCTTTTTCAGAGAGTATGACCCGGTATTTGAGATCGAGGGTAACTATACTGACTTTGGGGTTTACGAGACCTCTGTATTGGGTTTTCTATGTCAGGCCTCGGGTATAGCAACGGCAGCAGCCAGGTGCCGTAGGGCTGCCGGAGACAGGCTCTTGATAAGTTTTGGCGCCAGACGAATGCATCCGGCCATCTCTCCCATGATCGAGAGGAATGCCTTTATTGGTGGATGCGATGGTGTGTCCTGCATTAAAGGTGCTGGTCTGATAGGAGAAGAGCCTATGGGTACCATGCCCCATGCCCTTATCCTGATTATGGGAGATACGGTAGAAGCAACCAGGGCATTTGATGAGGTGATATCAAAAAGGGTAAACAGGGTTTCCCTTATAGATACCTTCAATGATGAGAAGTTTGAGGCATTGAGGGTAGCGAAGGCATTAGATAAGAACCTATTTGCTGTAAGGCTGGATACCCCCTCCTCCAGAAGGGGCAATTTTCTGGAGATTATAAAAGAGGTTCGTTGGGAACTTGACTTGAGGGGTTATAATAGTGTAAAGCTTTTTGTCAGCGGAGGTATGGATGAGAAGAGTATCTTAGAGCTTAATTCTTTGGTGGATGCCTATGGGGTAGGGACATCCATCTCTAACGCACCTGTCGTGGATTTTTCTTTAGACATAATAGAGATAGAGGGGGTCCCCCGAGCAAAGAGAGGAAAGATGTCAGGAAGCAAGAAACTCCTTAGATGCCCTAAGTGTTTCTCATGTAGAGTTGTACCCGGGGAGGAGTTAAAAGTGAAGAGTGAAGAATTAAGAGTTAAGAGTGAAGAAGAAGGAAGATGTGATTGTGGGGAAAGTTTTCAGCTCCTTACAGAGCCCCTTATAGAAAACGGAAGGATAGTTAGAGATATCCCGAAGCCCCAAGAGATCAGAAGAGTGGTATTAGATCAACTGAGGCATTTTTCAGGACAACCCATTAAGGAGAGATGATAAGATGCATTCCAACAGTTTGTTAGATCAGATAAGAAAGATCAATTTGGAGATGGAACACCATTTCTATCGTTTGTTCAGCCCAAAGCATCATCTCCAATCCTTGCCTGAAGAGCGGTGGCAGCCTTACACAGATGTCTATGAGACAAAGGATGCTGTGGTTATTAAAATGGAGTTGGCAGGGGTTAAAAAAGAAGATCTCTCAGTGAAGCTCTATGAGAATCGGCTGACAATTAGAGGTGACAGAAGGGACTCTGCTCATGCTGAGAAGAGGATATATCACCAGGTGGAGATCAATTACAGTGAATTTGAAAGGGTTATAATACTGCCTGAAACAGTGAGGGAACAGGCTATAAAGGCCGAACATAAAGATGGGTTTTTGAGTATAACTATCTTAAAAGAGCCTGCTCAGGCAGTAGATAAGACACTGGAAATAAAAGTGGAATAAGGGGGAGAATATGGATTCAGGATTGAAAGATACTGTTTCAGAAGAAGCAAAGATCTTGGATAAATTAGGAGGCTACGATATACCCGAAGAGTTGTCCATTATCCCTGTTAACGACATGGTTATTTATCCCCATACCTTGGCTCCCCTTGCCATAGTTGATAAAAGGGGAACTGATGCTGTGGATTATGCCATGTCTCAGAATAGAATGGTAGGCGCCATTGCCATAAAGTCTAAAGGGAAAACAGAGGTATCTGCAGAAGACTTCTATGAGATAGGGTCGGTTATGGTTATTCACAAGATGTTAAAGATGCCCGATGGCAGTATGAGACTTATCATACAAGGTTTAGCCAAGATAAGGGTAAGTGAATACCTTCAGAAAGAACCATTCTATAAGGCTAAAATAGAGATTATGCCGGAAAAGGAAGAAATTACCGAGAGGACAGAGGCATTGATGAGGGCCATATCCGGGCGATACCATAAGATGGTCGAGCTGGTCCCTTACATGCCGGACGAGCTTCAGGTAGCCGTCATGAACATTGAAGAACCTATAAAACTTGCCTATTTCACAGCAACCATGGTCAAGATGAAATTAGAGGAGAGGCAGGAGATACTGGAGGCAGAGAAGGTAGAGGATAAACTCAGCAAGGTTTTGTCCGTATTAAGCCGGGAGCTTGAGCTCTTAGAGTTAGGGGGCAAGATTCAGTCTCAGGTGCAAAGCGAGATGAGCAAGACCCAGAGAGAATACTATCTCAGAGAGCAGTTGAAGGCTATTCAGCAAGAATTGGGGGAGACTGACGAGAGACAGGCAGAGATAAAAGAGCTTCGAACTAAAATAGAGGCAGTCAACCTGCCGGATTACGTATTGAAAGAGGTAGACAAGGAATTAAAGCGTTTTGAGAGATTACCCCCTGCATCAGCGGAATACACTGTTATCAGGACATATCTTGACTGGCTTATCGAAATTCCATGGAACAGAGGAACAGAGGACAACCTCGATCTGGTAAAGGCTAAAGAGGTTTTAGAGGCAGACCACTATGATCTCAAGGAAGTCAAGGAAAGGATTGTAGAATACCTTGCTGTAAGGAAATTAAAGGATGATATGAGGGGTCCTATCCTTTGCTTTGTAGGCCCTCCAGGCGTAGGTAAGACTTCCTTGGGACAATCCATAGCCAGAGCATTGGGGAGAAAATTTATCCGCATGTCATTAGGAGGGATACGGGACGAAGCCGAGATTAGAGGCCACCGACGAACCTATGTAGGTGCTATGCCAGGGCGCATAATCCAGAGCATAAGACGGGTTGAATCAAACAATCCTGTATTCATGCTGGATGAGATAGATAAGGTGGGTACCGATTTTCGAGGGGATCCTTCCTCTGCCCTTTTGGAGGTTTTAGATCCAGAACAGAACTGCTCATTTAGTGACCATTATATAGACCTGCCCTTTGATTTATCGAAGACCATGTTCATAACCACGGCCAACGTACTGGAGACTATTCAACCGGCCCTTAGGGATCGGATGGAGGTTCTCAGGTTGTCAGGATACACTGATGAGGAAAAGATCTGTATCGCAGAAAAGTACCTCATACCCAAACAGTTAGAAGATCATGGTTTAAACACTGAGAATATTAAATTTACCGAAGAGGCTATACGAAAGATTATTGCAAGCTATACAAGGGAGGCGGGGGTTAGAAATCTGGAGAGGCAGGTTGCCAGGGTTTGTCGAAAGGTGGCCCATCAAGTGGCTATAGGAAAGAAGGAACCCACGACTGTCTCGCCCGACAATCTATATGATTTCTTGGGCACTGAAAAGGTTTTTCCGGAGACGGCCATGAGAACATCCCATCCTGGAGTGGCTACTGGGTTGGCATGGACAGAGGCAGGGGGGAACGTGCTCTTTGTGGAGGCGACGAAGATGCCTGGAAAGAAGGCCCTATCCCTTACTGGCAATATGGGTGAGGTTATGCAGGAATCGGCAAAGGCCGCCTTGAGCTACATCCGTTCTCAGCCCAAAAAACTCAATATTGACCCTGAGTTCTTCGAAAAATATGATCTTCATCTCCATGTACCGGCTGGTGCAATCCCTAAAGACGGCCCTTCTGCAGGGATAACTATGGCTACAGCAATAGCCTCCATCCTTACCGAAAGGCCGGTCAGGAGTGATATAGCAATGACAGGGGAGATAACCTTAAGTGGTACAGTCTTGCCAATAGGGGGTGTCAAAGAAAAGGTATTAGCAGCTAAGCGAGCTGGAATAAAGACAGTAATACTGCCCTTGAGAAATAAGAATGATATAGGGGAAATCGATAAACAACTCAGGAAAGGCATGAAATTTGTCTTTGTGGAAAATATTGACAAAGTTCTAAAATTGGCTCTTACTGATAAATCGAAGAAGAAAACGAAAAAGTTGACGGTTTGATGCGAGGCTTGGCTAGAAAAACAAAGAAGAGGTACTCTATGGATTTCAATACTGAACGCCAACGGATGGTTGAGAACCAACTAAAAACAAGGGGTATAACCAATTTCAGGGTTTTGGAAGCAATGCGAAAAGTTCCAAGACACAGTTTTGTGCCTCCGGAGTTGATATCATCTGCCTACCACGATGGTCCTCTATCCATTGGAGAGGGGCAGACCATATCACAGCCATATATGGTAGCCTTAATGACAGAATGTTTGGAGTTAAAAGGAGAGGGAAAGGTTTTAGAGGTAGGGACTGGATCAGGATACCAGACAGCTATACTGGCCGAACTGGCAAAAGAAGTATATACCATAGAGATTCATAAATCTCTTTCTGACAAAGCTAGGCAGCTTCTTACGGCTCTTGGTTATGACAATATAGAATTCAGGATTGGCGATGGGAGCAAAGGGTGGGAAGAAGAATCCCCCTTCGGTGGTATTATCGTTACTGCCGGATCGCCTGATATCCCCAGCACTTTGCAGGATCAATTAACTGATGGGGGGCGGCTTGTTATTCCCGTTGGCTCGAGGTTTCTTCAGACACTCTACAGAATAACCAGAGTTGGGGATAGTTTTCATAAGGAAGCGTTTACCAGTTGTGTGTTTGTTCCTTTGGTTGGGGAACATGGTTGGAAAGCGGGGTAGGGTATATAATGATTTAACAAATTGGGTAAAGCAAGTTTGCCCTAAAATGTATCTTAATATCTTATATTAAGGCAAATTTGCTTGTTGATAAATTAGTTGAGTTTTTAACAGGAGCAACTATGGCAAGGGACGAACTAAAGAAGGCTCTCGAAGGGATACGCAATCCGTTAAATGATATCGTCAAAGGATTGGTGACGCCCGCGATGCCAAGACTGCCAAAGATCCAAATTCCTGCCGATCACAATTTAGCAAGCGAATTTCATAAGCGGCTTGTGGAATGGATCAACGATTTTGACAAAAGCCTTGACCAAGACCATGAAGTTGGAGTTCGATTAGTCAATTTTGGTCAGTCCGTTACCTTCCATCTGCGAGATATTGGTTATTGGAACCCATCGCTTATTTCATTTTCTGGCTACACCGAGCAGGGTGAGCCTGTCGAGTTAATCCAACATGTCTTACAAATCAGCATTCTGCTGTTGAGAGTGAAAAGGCAAGACCCTTCCGAGCCCAAGCGGCCTATTGGTTTCGCAAATTGGGATGAACAGGGCACCGGGGAATAAAGAGGGACGGGGGGTACCAGTGGCCTTCGTAAGCTACGATGGGGATTGAAAGGAAAAGGTAAACAAGGATGCTGAGTAAGTTGGTCCAGGAGGAGTTCAAATGAAAAAACAGGATTTCGATAACCTTACTAAGAGCATTAAACAGGCTGGAAAAACCAGACGTGGAGAAATGAAGGCTAGCAGAGTTTTCCAATTTGCTCCTACTGACATTAAGGACATTCGCCTTCGATTGCAAAAGGTTCAGGAATTAGTGAGCTTAATCGCTTGAGGAAGTTTTATGGAATTGGGAACTGGAAGAAAATGAAAGGAATTGCCCGTATTCGGCTTTCATCAGGAAAAATCAAGTTGGCAGAGCTTCATTGGTATGAGGCTCATGGTATTGGCAAGAAAGAAATTAAACGTAAAAGGTATCTGGAGTAAGCCATGAAAGAATCAAAACAAAGTTTGCCGGAATTTGTAGTTTGCATCAATAATGTTGATTACCCTGCATCACTGGAACTGCATAAAATTTATCGTGTGCTTGCAGATGAAGACGCTGCTTCGGAGGGGGATATTCGTATTATTGATGAAAGCGGAGAGGACTATTTATATCCTTCTTCCTATTTTGCACCCATCCAAGTTCCTCAAACAGTTGAAGAGTCATTACTTAGAGCGTCCTGATTCAAATACCCGTGCCAAACATCAGCTTTGAGAATGATGCTTAAAGCCGCTATGCTTCATTCGCACATCTCAAGCTGGGTGTTGCGCCTGTAAAATAAGCCTTGACATACGGTCTTAATTTCGTATTATGTGTGGACCGGAGGTAATAAAAATGAATATTACAAGGGACATAAAGCCAGTTACATATCTAAAGTCAAAAGCGGCTGATTTGCTTAATCAAGTTAACGAAACTCATCGCCCAGTTATAATAACACAGAATGGAGAGCCAAGAGCGGTTCTTCAGGATCCTAAAACTTATGAAGATATGCGTAATGCACTTGGTATATTAAAGCTGGTTTCACAGGGTGAAGGGGATATTAGGAATGGCGATGCCAAATCTCAGGAGGACGTTTTCAAAGACATTGAAATCACACTGAAAGAAAAACTTAAATGAGCCAAACGTATCAAGTTATATGGGCTGGTGTTGCAGAGAATGATTTAACACCGATTTTCGCAGAGCTTTAACCGTCATTTTGGGATAAGATTTTGTTGCCTCTGTCATTGGAACTTCAACTTCAGTTTAGCGCCAT
>PFIF01000132.1:0-2503 GCA_002782605.1 Deltaproteobacteria bacterium CG_4_8_14_3_um_filter_43_13
TTTAAAACTGCCGGATTATACCGGGCTTGTTGTAGACGCCAGAGCATTAAAGCTGAAGCCTGCGCTAATCCCCAGAATTCTTGAATTATCAGGGAAAGAGCTTTACCATACCAATGTGGCATCCCGGGAGGGAGCTGCTGAAAATGGAGTGGCTTTGTACTCAAGGGACCTGACTGCTGCCCAGACCAATCCAAGGGTTGCAGATAATCCTGTTACCCTAAAGCCAGTAAGTGTAAGCGAGAAAAGCCCGTCTGACATCGTGATGAGTGACAAGGATGCAGAAATACTGAAGGCTATAATCAAGCAGAAGGGCTTCTTAAAGCAATGCAGGGTGATGATTGTAATTGATTAAACTGCAGTAACTACTCAGGCACAAAGTGGCAAAGGCACATAGGCACAAAGCAGAAAGGCTTACTCCTCCGACTCGCCTTGGCGACTCGCCACCACGAAGTGCTTTGGTAAAACAGGGTCGTTTCGTTGTTTTTTCCTACTTTGTGCCTTTGGTGCTCTGTGCCTCTGTGCCTACCTGAATAGTTACAAGAGGACTATCTTATGCAACCCTCCAGAGAAGGAATGATATACAGATTCGTCTTAATTGCGGTATTGATAATATCCCTCTCTGGATGCGGATACCATTTTACCGGTAAAAGAGGAACGCTAACACCGGGTGTCAAAACAATAGCCGTTCCATTCTTTACCAATAAGACTTTTGAACCCAGGATTGAAAACCTTTTTACAGATGCCCTTATCGAAGAATTTTTAAAAAGGGGAAAAGTGAACGTTTCAAAAGGAGACGACTCTGATGCAACTATAATCGGAACGATCAAATCATTTAAAGAGACTCCAGTATCCTTTGACAGAAACGACAGGGTATTGGAATACAGGGCAACTGTCACGCTGGATATATCCCTGAGGAGAAATGACAACGGGGTGATCATATGGAAAGTCTCAAGCCTTTCAGGTTACCATGAATATACAGTTTCATCAAACACAGCCACCACCTATAACAATAAGATAGAGGCTATAAGAAAGGTAGCAGAAGATATGTCAGAGGATATCCACAACAGGATCTTCGAAAATTTTTAGCACACCCAAACCGCTATGCTTACAACTATAACCCCCCATGAACTCACCAGACATTTGGAAAAAGAAGAAGTCCTTCCAGTCTATTATCTTTATGGTGACGAAACATACCTGATTGAAGAAACCATCAGAAATATCGAAGAGAGAGTGATCCCCTCTGGTTTTAAAGACTTCAATTACGAAATCTTTTATGGCAGCGAAAATGGCGCCCCAGAGATCATTAATGCTGCCCAGACTATACCGGTAGTATCACAAAAGAGGCTTATTGTTGTCAAAGATGCCAATCAATTATCAGCAAAAGATTTGGAACAGCTCACATCCTATATCTCTGACCCATCTCCCTTCGCATGTCTGGTTTTCATTGGTGAAAAGGTAAATCCCAGAACAAAGTTCTTTATTAATCTCTCCAAGTTTGGCGCTATTGCCCAATTAAACCATCCGAAAGACAGAGAATTACCCTATTGGATTCAAAGATTGGCAAACAGGTTCTCTAAGAAGATCAGTAAAGATGCAGTAACTTTTTTGATGGAGTTGGTCGGTAATAACCTCCAGCAGATATACAATGAAACAGAAAAGGTCTCCATATTTATAGGGGAAAAACAGACCATAGAGACAGAAGATCTGGAGGCGGTAGTTACGGATATAAAGGTAGAAAGTATTTTTACTCTGATAGGCTCCGTGGGGAATAAGGATAGAGAAAACGCGTTAAATATACTTATAAAGATCCTGACTTCCGGGGAAGACCACTTGAAGATTCTGGGAATGATAATACGTCAATTCCGTCTAATATTAAGGGCAAAGGAGATGCTGCAGAAGGGTTTAACACCTTTTGAGGCAGGTGAGAGGCTGGGGATCAGGAAATTTTTCCTCAAAGGATTCTTGAAACAGGTAGATCAGTTTTCCTTTGATGAATTGAAGAAGGCATTTGATAAGTTTCTCAGTACCGATCTGGCTCTTAAATCCAGCAGGGTTGCCAAGAGGTTGATACTGGAAAGGTTGATACTGGATCTTACAAAAGTAGAATGAATTTTTTCCTCTTTCGTATTTAAGTTGAAAACCTTGGGTTGAGTAGTCCAAGGTGCTGGTGAATTTTGAGTAATAAGTAGTGGACCTCTCTACAAATTCGACGTACATAGCCCTGGAAAAACCGAAAACCAGCACAAAGGCATAAACAGTGGTCGTTTTCCCATCAGGTCCCTGAATCTAGAAATCACCCCAGTCAACCTGGGCTTGGAGCCCCGGCTCCGTCTCGAAACGGATATAGGCCAACTGAGTCTTCTGTTCTTTGATACCGGCGACATAATGCTTTACCGTGTCATAGCTCTGAACGGTGCATGGCTATAATGTCCATAAATACCTCCTCGGAAATCATCGGTAACACCTCCCTTCAAGGGAGAAATTACCACATGTCTACTACCGG
>PFIF01000132.1:2525-6198 GCA_002782605.1 Deltaproteobacteria bacterium CG_4_8_14_3_um_filter_43_13
GGTGGTACACTTTTCATTCCCGTTTTTGGTACACTATTGCATTCCCGTTGACAACTGTGGAAATGTGGAAAAGAGGCTGATGTCATGAAGCTTCCAATGCCTTTTCCGCAGGCGTAATAGCCTCTTTCCCACATTTCCACAGTGTCTATTACGGATAGATTGCCAAAAGATAGATACCTCACCTCACTTTGTGATAAAGCTCGTTACGAGCTTATAAAAAAATACTTGACATTTACATAGCAGCGAAGCGAAGAGAGAACGGTCGGCATAACCCGCGCGCGGAGCGATAGCGGAGGGCGTCCCAAACATCCACAACCGCAAAGAGACGCGCCGCCAGCGGGATTTGCTCGCCTTTCAAGCCGCGCGGGTAGCCCGTGCCATCCCATTTTTCATGGTGGCAATACGGGATGTCCAGCGCGGGACGTAAGTAGGCAATCGGCGAGAGTAATTCATAGGCGAAAACGGGATGCTTTCGCATTTCAACCCATTCTTCGTCCGTCAGTTTATCGGGTTTGAGCAGAATGTAGTCAGGCACGCCCATCTTGCCAATGTCATGCAAGAGCGCGCCGCGCCGCACATGCACCAATTCTGATTCGGTGATTCCTGCCGCGCGCGCAAGTCTCAATGTCACTTCCGTGACGCGTTGGGTGTGGCCCTCGGTTTCCTTGTCGCGCAGGTCGAGCGCATGCGACCAGCCCTCGATGGTAGAATCGTAGGCAAGGGCAAGATCAAAGTTAGAGCGTTGCAGATTGCCGAAGAGTTCTGCGTTATCAACCGCAATCGCGGCTTGTCCCGCCATCATTTCCAAAAAATCTTTCCAGTCTTGATCCACTGGGATGGGCGTGCGGCGGAAAACCTCGAGCACGCCGTTGACGCGACCTTTCGCAATCAACGGCACGCCATAATAGGAGACGAATCCTTCGCTTTGGATGGAGGGATATCGCGCGAGCCCATTGATGTCACGATTCAGATCAGCGATGGCAATCGTCTTTCGTGCGAGCGCCACGCGACCGGCGAGTCCATCGCCCACGCGCAAGTGGGTGTGCTGGCCCGGGGGCAGCCATGAGGGATTGTTTGATACCATCGCCCACGCGCAAGTGGGTGTGCTGCAACGCGGGCGTACTGAAACCACGCGCGGCGGTATAGTCGAGTAATTGCGTATGCGGGTTCAGCACCAGCACGCCGGCGGCATCTACGCCAAGTTGGGTCGTCGCGTGGTCAAGAAAAACGTTCAAGGTTATGCGCAGGTCAACGCTGCCGCTGATCGCATTGTCAATTTGGTGCAGCGCTTGAAGGCGTGTGAGGTAGCGTTCGATTTCTTCTTCCGCGCGTTTGCGCGCGGTGATGTCACGTGAATTGATCAGCCCAGCCATCTGCCCGTGCTCATCCAGATAAGCTCTCCCCACGCTCTCGAACATCCGCCACGAACCGTCGCGGTGACCAAGTCTGAACTCGGCGGAAGCCGCGCTCCCAGGCGTTTGGATAAATTGCGCAAAGATTTCAGTGACCCGCGCGCGGTCATCGGGATGCATCCAATCGAACGCGTTTGTGCCAATCCACTCCTCGGGCTTGTATCCCAGCAGCCGTTCGATGGACGGACTTGCGTATTGGACAGTGCCTTCCAACCCGACTACGGTGATAATATCCGATGAGTTTTCAATCCAGACGCGGAATCGTTCCTTGCTCGCACGCAGCGCCTCTTCCGCCTCTTTGCGCGCGGTGATGTCACGCGCAATTCCTTGAAAACCGATAATTCCTTTCTCACTATAATATGGGGCGGATAGAACATCTATAAAGAGTGTCTTTCCAGCTTTCCCGCGCACCGTGCATTCTGACGATTCATTTAGACTTTCCCCATCAAGAATCTTCGTTAGTTTCTTCCTATATTGATCTAAATGTTGTTCTGGAACAATGTCCCAAATGTTCATCGCGCGCAACTCTTCTTCGCTGAACCCAAGCCTGTCACACATTGCTTTATTAACCGCCGAGAAATTGCCTGACAAATCAAAGAGGAAGATACCGTCTAGGCTTTGATTGACTAGGGCATGATATTTCCTCTCATTCTCCTGCAATGCGGCGACTAACCGCCTGTGTTCGGTGATGTCACGGATATTGCATTGGATGACTTGTTCATCGCCCACCAGATAAACGTTGCTGACGAATTCCACTTGAATCAGCCGCCCGTCTTTTGCTTTCAGCGGCAAGTTTTCGTAGCGGATGTACTCATTCTGCTGCAGCGCCTCAAAGGCATCCTTGCTCGCTTCGATATCTTTGAACGCGCCGACTTGCCAGATTTTCTTTTCGACAAACTCTTCGCGCGAATATCCTAACAAATCGATCAGGTACGGGTTGACATCCGTGATCGCTCCTGTCTTGGCGTCGAGAATCAATATACCGTCTTGGGTTGTTTCAAAGAGGCGTCGGTAACGAAGCTCCAAGTCTCTTAGTGATTGCTCTACGCGCGAGCGGTCGGGCAAGTGCAGTTTAGCCGGTTTCGTTTTCTTGACGTTTTTTTTCATGGTACGCTCTACTGTATGTCGTCAGACCAAATGGGAATTTGGGAGGCGTTTGCTAAGACACACTTCTGGGCCATAGTGTCCGTGTCAATGTAAAACAGGCCCACTTGTTCATCGAAAACAGGCACACCCGGGGCATGTAGACACAGCTTGAATACAGATGTACTGAGCCTTGTGAAATGATGTACGGCTTCGGTTCAGACGTGCGAAAAAGGCTTCTTGGTCTTGTGAGCTCCAAGTCGTATTCCGATACCAGTCTGCACGGCCCATATGCGGTGACTCGAAACTGTTTGAGTGAAGCGGCTAACAATATATTGAATAGTTTTCTTCTAATATCAGGAAATTCTGAGACTGTCAATATCAAATTTAGGGTCTGCGACATAAATATGGGTAAATAGTTGACAATGTCAGGTCTTTCCACTATAATCTAATTGTAGTATGAGCATACAGACTATAGGAGGAGGCCGATGGACAAGACGATTGAAAGCTTCGAGAAGAAGCGGGAGGATCTGTACAGGGAGCTACAGGAGATAGGGGATTTCAGGCGGGGAATCATTTCGGTCGTATATCGTAAATGTGGGAAGAAGAACTGTGCGTGTGCAAAAGAAGGGCATCCTGGGCATGGACCGGTGCATTTATGGAACACGACGATCAAAGGGGAAGAGTTATGCCAAGAGTATAAAGCTTGGTCCGGAGATGCAAAAGTATTTGGACGAGATTGCAAACCATCGGAAGTTTGTGAAACTTTGTGAAGAGATTGTTGTGGTAAACAAGCGTATCTGCGATTTGCGTCCAGTACCTGAAGTGAAAGATAACCAGGAGCTGAGCGAACTTAAAAAAAAATTGCAGAATCTATTCATCAAGAAGTACAAAATGAGATAGGATGGATTGTTGGTCGGTATTTTACTGAGAAGGTGGCAACCGGCGGTTTTGACTTGGAGGCGTTTGAAATGAGCATCCGTTCCTCGATGCACCATATTGGCTGCAGCATGCTTGAAAAGCTGGTAAATGCCGATGACGGTGGTTACCAGGGCAGCGCCATTCCTTTTGGGGAAGGGCATCAGTATGAATTTATCGATTACCGGGACAAGAAATTGCTTACGGTGTTAGGCCCGGTGGTCGTCAAGCGGGCCTACTACTATGATAAGGAAAGCCAT
>PFIF01000091.1 GCA_002782605.1 Deltaproteobacteria bacterium CG_4_8_14_3_um_filter_43_13
AGGGGTACGCCGCAACGACGAAGGATGCAGTGCAACGCCGCAGATGGACTTTTTACGAAGCCATCAACCTTTCAGGGGAAAAAGGAGGGGAAAAAATGGCAAAAAAAGTCTTGATCGTGGATGATGAGGAAGATGTACGAACATATCTAAATTCTCTGCTAAGCAATAACGGTTATGAAACAGAGATGGCGGAGGACGGAGAGGATGCGTTTCGCAAAGTCAAGGAATTCTCCCCCGACTTAATCATCCTGGACATCATAATGCCAAACCAGAGCGGCGTGGGGTTCTATCGCAACCTGAAAAAGAGCAAAATATACAGTGATATTCCTGTGATTATTCTCTCTGGAGTTACTGCGTATAAAGATTTCTTTGCCCGTGAACGCGGCGGGCTACCCAAACCCCAGGAGTTTGTTGAGAAACCATTCTCTACTGAGGAACTACTGAGTAAGGTGGAAGCTTACTTACGTTAAATAGACTCAAGCAAATTTGGGTGAGGAGAGAACGTGGACCGAATCAACATCGACGGTTGGGAGCCGACCCGAAATGATTATCGCCAGCTCTTCCAAAAAGTTCCCTGCTATATCTCAGTACAAAATCCTGAATTGCGCATTATCCAGACCAACGAGCTTTTTAGACAAGACTTTGGCGATCGTGTAGGAGAACTCTGTTACAACGTCTATAAAAGAAAAACTGACCCCTGTCCCGAATGTCCTGTGGCTAAAACATTCGCCGATGGCCAGGTCCATTCCAGCGAAGAGCAGGTAATCACCCGTGATGGCAACGAGGCATTTGTAATCGTTTACACCAGTCCTATAAGAAATGAGCAGGGGGAAATTGTTGCGGTAATGGAGATGTCTACCAACATCACCCCTGTAAAACGTCTGCAAACTGAGCTAACCATGATGGGGCATACGGTTGCAACAATGGCCCACGGCATCAAGAACATCCTGACCGGTCTGGATGGAGGAATTTACGTGGTGAATTCGGGATTGAATAACAAAGATCAGAAGGAAACCTTAAAGGGTTGGGGCATCGTGCAGCGCAATGTGGCTCGAATTTCCAGCCTGGTGAAGGATATACTTTACTGCGCTAAAAAACGGGGGCATGAGATTAGTGTTATCGAACCGAACCAAGTAGTTCTGGAAGTCTTCGATCTCTTTCACGAAACCGCTGCACTGGAAAAAATCCAACTAAATGTAGATATTGACCCACAGTTGGGTTCGGTACAGCTTAACTCTGAAGACCTTCACACGATTCTGAGTAATCTTGTCCACAATGCCCTGGAAGCATGTAAGTTCGATCTGAACCGGCGAGAACATCGGGTAATGATCAGAACCGACCATAAGGGGCCGATAGCTATTTTCGAGGTCTCTGACAACGGCCCAGGTCTACCCGAGGAATGGAAAAGTTATGTATTCACCGAGATATTATCCACCAAGGAACGCTATGGCACCGGTCTGGGACTGCTGGTAACTAAAAAAATTGTCGACGAATTAGGTGGACAGATAACCTTTTCCTCTCATCCAAAAGAAGGTTCCACATTCCGGGTTTCCTTCCCCATAAAGTCAGTGGTCTCCTCCAACTCTTCATCAAACAGGTACCATCAATCTGGTTTGATCAAGTCAACTACCATCGGCTGAAACCGATGGCTTGAGGGGCCAAGGATTCGAGGGGTCAAGGGGTCAAGTGAAAACAGCTATCCATTCTTGTCCTTGAACCCTTGAATCCTAGACCCCTTGAACCCTTGCGGCTACAAAAAGATTAAACTAAAGTCTTCGCCTGAAGGCGAGGGTTTTTCTCCCATTCCCCGAGTGGGACAATAAAACGCAGCTACAGAGCATGGGGTATGCGGTGAAACTCGAAGATTTATCCAAAATAGTCTTTGTCTTTCTAACAAACTAAGAGAGCCATCTCTTCCTGCGCCTGTAGTGTTTTACTTCCCTATAACTCTTCCTCTCCCCTATCTCTGTCAGTCCAAGATAGAATTCTTTTATGTCTTCATTTTCTTTTAATTTCTCCGCAGGTCCATCGAGAACTATTCTACCATTTTCCATAACATAGCCATGGTCGGCAATGGATAAAGCAGCCATAGCATTCTGCTCAACCAGAAGGATAGACGTTTTCTCCTCAGCGTTTATTCTCTTTATTGTCTCAAATATCTTATGCACAAGCATAGGACTCAACCCCAAAGACGGCTCATCCAGAAGCATGACCTTTGGATGGGCTATCAGGGCACGACCAATTACCAGCATCTGCTGTTCACCGCCGGAAAGAAAACCGCTGGTATTATTTTTCAGATCCTTCAACCTGGGAAAATAATGATAGACCATATCCAGATCTCTGCTCAAACTCCTTCCATCTCCCATAGCATAAAAACCGACCTTCAGCTCCTCCTCAACAGTAAAATGTTCCAGTACCTGCCTCCCTTCCATTACCTGAAGGATACCCATTTTTGCTATCTTTTCTGGGGGCATCTTGTCTATTCTGGAGCTATCGAACTCGATACTTCCATCGGTTACCTCGCCCAATTCTGTATGAAGCAATCCGGATATCGCCTTCAAAGTCGTGGTCTTTCCAGCTCCATTAGCGCCAAGAAGGGCAATAATCTTTCCCTCTCCAAGCTCAATGGAAACCCCTTTTAGTACCAGAATTACATTACTGTAAATCACTTCGACGTTGTTTAATAAGAGCATAAAACACCTTTTATATTTAGGATCATCTCTAAAAAAGTTGATAAGATCATGAGGATTCAAGGGATCAAGCCCCATACTTAATCTCATTTATTACCTATGCTTAGCAGGCCTCAGATCGGGCAATTCACGCCATCCGCTGATAGGAATTATTTTACCATTTTTGATTTGGGCAATATATCCTTTACCAGGAGCATGTTTTCTCGGACTGAAGGAATAATAAGTAAGACCCAAAGGCGAAAAATCTTTCAATTTCTCCATCTGTCTCTTTACTGCCGCACCGTCCAGCTTATCCCACCCCACTTCATCGACGGCCTTGGATATCACCTTTTGCATCGTCAAAACATTGGCCCACGCAAGTTGATAGACCAGGGTTCTTTCCGTTGGTTTTCTCTTCTTCTCCTTAAACCATTTCGTTATGAGTTTGATTCCTGGGTCAGCAGCATCATCCCAGCTCTTGAAGGTACAAACCAGCGTAGCCCCATCCATAATCTTGCCCCCAAGCATGATAGTAGACCAGTCAAAGGTTGTATTGCCTCCGAGTTTAATCTTATACCTTATGCCTTGTGCGCTTTTTGCTATAGCAACAGCTCCGTCTACTGCAATATTCGTATATACCCAATCAGGTTTTTTCATCTTAATCCTTATGAGTTGAGTAGTGACATCCAGATCCCGGATACTAAACAAAACCTTATCAATAATATCGATATTCTTCTTTTTAGCATAGTCATCTACCTCAGGGGTCAAGATAGCTCTACCGAAGGTTGTATCCCAGGTAAGTATTGCTATTCTTGGATTTCGCCCCATCTTATTGAAGTCCCAATTTTCAACCACCCAATCCATAAAGCCACCAAACATATCCTGATACAGTGGATAGAGACCAAATGTATTGGCAAGAGGATATATAGAGGTCCCTCCCGGTACAGACATGGCCATTAGATTGTCCTCAACTATTCTTTCCCGCAGGGCCTCTCCTTCGGCGGAGACAGATATGAACACTGTTAGTGGCTTGGGTTTCATCTCTCTAAATCCCATATAATGGGAGATGGCAACATTTACTCTTCCCCCGCAGTCCCTGATTAATGGTTTCAAGGGCACACCCTTAACCCCTCCCTGCTGGTTAACATATTCGGCAGCATCGGAAAACCCAGAAAATGCAGGAGCGGTAATGGGTGCATATGGGCCAGAGAGATCGATAATAAGTGGAAGTATTATCTCCTTGGGCTTCT
>PFIF01000276.1:0-485 GCA_002782605.1 Deltaproteobacteria bacterium CG_4_8_14_3_um_filter_43_13
GAGGTACAAAATGCCCTGGAAAACCTTATGAAGAATAGAACTACTTTCATCATTGCCCACCGGCTTTCTACTATTAGAAATGCTAACAGGATAATAGTTATCGTTGGGGGGGATGTTGTTGAAGAAGGAGTACATGAAGAACTTCTCAAGAGGAACGGAGAGTATACAAAACTCTACGAATTACAGTTTAGAGAGAATGGAGAGGTTGTTAAATAGAACAAAAACATGGTAACGTTAAGAGAGATTAGAAAAAGGCTCATCAGCAAAAAGTTCGAGAAGAAGATAAAGGCAAAGGCAGCGCCATTATTAATAGTTTTATTAATTAAATTTTTGTCTTTAACTTTGAGGATAACAGAGCATAATCCAGAAAATGTCAGACAAATTTGGGGGAAAAAGAGGAGTGTAATAGTTGCCTTCTGGCATGGAAGATTGCTTATGGTTCCAATATTGTTTAAGCACTATAAAGAAAGGCAGGTTTACGGGCT
>PFIF01000276.1:574-14705 GCA_002782605.1 Deltaproteobacteria bacterium CG_4_8_14_3_um_filter_43_13
GTTTCTCTGCCCTTCGGAGGATGATTAGAGTTTTAAAAGATGGTTCTGACCTGGCTTTGGCTCCAGATGGTCCTAATGGACCTAGACATAAGGTTCAAAGGGGGATTATTGATCTGTCAAGGTTAACTGGAGCCCCTATACTCCCCATGGCTTTCAGCTCTTCCAAAAGGAAGGTATTCAAAAGCTGGGACGCTTTTTTGCTGCCTCTCCCGTTTTCCAGGGGCGTTTTTGTGTGGGGAGAGCCTCTTTATGTTGAGAACAAAGGTGATGAGGACTATCTGGAGAACAAAAGAAGGCTGTTGGAAGAGGGACTTATCGCCGTTACTAAATTGGCTGATTACTATTTTGAAAAATAGGTGATTAGGAGTCAGAATAAAAAGATACCAAACAAGGGCTAAAGCAGATAGGATAGCAAGTGGTACAATAATGTATCTATTGTATAATGTAGTGTTGATTCTTGGGTCTATACTGGCTCTTCCTTTTTATTCGTTTAAGACGATAACTGCCGGTAAATACAGGAGGAGTGTTCTTCAAAAGTTAGGCTTCCTGCCAAAAAAGTTAACAGAATGCCTTGCCGGAAAAAGCCCCATTTGGCTTCACGCTGTTTCAGTGGGTGAAGTCCTCTCATCCATCTCCATAATCAGGATGATCGGAGATAGATACCCAAACCACAAAATCATTCTTTCTACAGTAACAGAGACAGGAAACTATACAGCAAATTATGGGGTTAAAGGGATAGACAGTATAATCTATTTCCCTCTGGATTACCCATGGGTGGTTAAAAGAGTTATCGATGCAGTTAACCCCCTACTGTTTGTAATTGTAGATACCGATATCTGGCCTAATTTTTTAAGAGAATTAAGGAAACAACAAATTCCATCCATTATTATTAATGGCAGGGTTTCCCCCCGGTCCTATCGAGGACACAGGTGGTTCAAGTGGTTTTTCAAAGGAGTATTGGAGTGTCTATCCTTTTTTTCCATGCAATCTAAAGTAGATTCAGACAGGATAATAAAGAGTGGTGCAGATGCCACCAGGGTGGTAACAACAGGAAATCTAAAATTTGACCAAACGGTTCCTGATATCACTGAGGCAGAAAAGGAAAGACTTTTGGATTCAATGGGGTTAAAGGCAGACCAGAAGATCTTTATTGCAGGCAGCACCCATAAAGGAGAAGAAGAGATTGTTTTGGATGTCTTTGAAGCCCTCAAGGAAGAATACCCCGATTTAGTCCTTATTCTGGCGCCCAGGAATCCAGAGAGGTTTAGGGAGGTCGAAAATTTAGTATCCCAACGAGGTCTTAACTGTGAGAGAAAGACGAGGGTTAAAGAACGTAGGGGCGGTTCGCCAACCGCCCCTACTGAGGTAATCGTCCTCGATACAATAGGAGAATTGTGTAAGATTTACTCTGTCGGACTTCTGGTCTTCGTGGGGGGGAGTTTAGTTAAGATTGGTGGGCATAACCTACTTGAGCCAGCGGCTTACAAAAAGGCGGTAATATTTGGCCCTTATATGCACAACTTTTTAGAGATATCAGGGGTGTTGAAAGATAGTGGCGGAGGGATTCAGATCAGGAACAGAGATGAGTTTCTCTTCCAAGCAAGAAGGTTGCTTGGTGATCCTTCTCTTTTGTACCAATTAGGGGAGGCGGCCTACAGTGTAATTGAAAAGAATCAGGGGGCAACCCTCAGAAATATGGAGATAATAGATAGGTTTGTGAGCCCTCAAAGGATAGAGTTTCTAGGATAGAACCAAAAGCGGGAGATAATTAGATAAGACTTATCTTATATCTGTTTTTTAATTATAGGCTATGAATCTCAGAACCCTTTTTGAAAGGATCATTTGGCAGAGGCACGATAAAAAATATATAGAAATAGTGCTGTTTCCTTTATCCCTGCTCTCTCTGCTTTACAGGGGTGTTGTCCAGGTCAGATATTGTTTATACCAGAGGGGTATCTTACGATCAAAGAAGCTCCCCTGCAAAATCATCAGCGTTGGGAACATCTCTTTAGGTGGATCAGGAAAGACTCCTACGACTCACTATATTGCCAAATTACTAAAAGAAAATGGCTTCCGGGTCGGAATAGTGAGCAGAGGTTACAGAAGCAAGAGAACGGGCAAGGTAAGCCTGATATCCAATGGTGATGACGTCATATTGTCCTCGAGAGATGCCGGCGATGAACCGTACATGCTGGCAAAGAAATTGAAAGGCATCCAGGTTCTGACCTCGAAGGATCGTTATCAGGGGGGCAGATATGCGATCGAGCATTTTAACAGCAACGTATTGATTTTAGACGATGGTTTTCAGCATATAAGGCTTCAAAGAGACATAGATATCCTCTTGCTGGATTCACGAACAATATCTGGCAATAATTATCTCTTTCCAAGAGGGGCGCTTCGAGAACCGTTAATGAACCTGAAGCGTGCCGATGTCTTTTTGATTACAAGGGCAGAAAGCTTAGATCAACAAAGGGAATTGGCCAACACAATAAGAAGCATTAAAAAAGACGCTGAAATCTTTTACGGTTATTTTCAGGCTAAACATCTGATAGACCCTTTTGGAGAGAGGAAAGGCTTGGATTGTTTAAAGGGCAAAAGGGTTTTGTCCTTCTCCGGGATCGCTAATCCAGAACGCTTTACCACTTCATTGAAAGAGCTAGGGGCGATAGTGGCTAAGGAATTGATTTTCCCTGACCATTACTGGTATTCATCAACAGACTATAAGAGGATAGAGGAGATTTCAAGAGAGGTCAATTTTGCTGTAACTACAGAGAAGGATATGGTGAAGATAGATAACTCCTTTTTGAGTAAAGTTAAGACCTTTGCCCTGAGTATAGAATTATGTCTGGACAGAGAGGAAGAGTTTAAAGAGTTTTTGTTAAGGAGAGTGGGGGCTTTTTCAAATTAGAGTAAAGAGTAAAAAAGAGATAGATTTTAACAAGATTGATAGAATCCTGGTCAGGTCAACTAACTGGATTGGCGATGTTATACTTACCTTTCCTGCTATAGCCACCATAAGGAAGAACTTCCCCGGATCTTATATAGCTGTATTGAGTAAGCCCTGGGTAGCCCCTTTACTTGAAAATAATCCTGAAGTGGATGAGGTTATTCTCTACGATCATAATCGAATACACAATGGGATATTGGGAAAGCTCAGGCTGGCGAAGGCTCTGAGAGAAAAGGGGTTCGATTTGGCTGTTTTCCTTCAGAACGCTTTTGATGCTGCCCTGATAGCCTTTTTGGCAGGTATCCCCATCAGGGCAGGGTATAACACTGATGCCAGAGGGCCTTTATTGACGAACAAGGTAATATTAGATAAGACAGTGCTGAAAAAACACCAGAGCCATTACTACCTGGAGATGTTAAAAGCTCTGGGGATGGACATCGTGGATGACAATCCTGCGATTGAAGTTTCTGATGAGGCAAGGAATAGGGCAACCGAAATACTGGATTCTCTCAATATACAAAACGGTGAGTTATTGATAGGCATAAACCCTGGGGCATATTTTGGCTCTGCAAAAAGATGGCTTCCTGAAAGGTATGCCTTATTATCGGATATGATACATAAAGACTTTGGCGTCAAGATATTGCTTTTTGGCAGTGGAGAGGAAAAAGCAATATCTGAAATGATACTGGACGTTGCTAAATCAGATATAATAGATCTTGCTGGTAAGACATCCCTCTTAGAGACTATGGCTTTGATAGAGAAATGCAGTCTTTTTATAACGAACGACTCTGGATTAATGCATTTAGCCGCTGCTTTAAAGATTCCGCTTATAGCGATTTTTGGATCGACCGATCCTGTTACTACTGCTCCCCTGGGAAACAGCAGTGTAATTGTCAGAAAGGAAGTGCCCTGTAGTCCGTGTCTGAAGAGAGAATGTCCCACAGATCACCAATGTATGATATTGATTGAGGCTGATGAGGTTTATCAACATGTAAAGCAGGCTTTAACGGGCAGAGTGATGAGATCATGCTGAGTGAGTTAGAATGAATATAGCTGTCTTTATGGATAGGGATGGGACTATAAATGAGGAGAGGGGTTATCTGGGTGATCCCTGTGGCTTAAACATATTGCCCGGGGTCGTGGATGCCATACGACTGATCAATGAGAACCGGATTAAGGCAGTTGTTATTACCAATCAATCAGGGGTGGCCAGGGGATATTTCTCTGAAGAAATGGTCGAAAAAGTCCATCTGAGGTTAAGGGAATTACTGGGGGAAAAGGGTGTTTACCTGGACGGGATATATTACTGTCCCCATCATCCAGAGGTTGGGCCTTCTGAGTATCGCAAAAAATGCAATTGCAGGAAACCGGCTCTTGGGATGCTGAACCTAGCCTCCGCTGAACTGGAAATAGATCTTTCTCGTTCTTACGTTATTGGAGACAAACTAACTGATATTGAACCTGCCTATAAGGTTGGTGCTAAGGGAATCCTTGTTTTGACCGGTTATGGCAATGACCAGATGAAATCCCTTTATGAAGAATCAAAGAGACAGCCACATTATATTGCCGGGGATATCCTTGAGGCAGTCAACTGGATATTGCACGATCTACACTTAAACATGGAATAACAATGGAAATCCTGATTGTAAAATTAAGTGCTATCGGTGATGTGGTCCATACCCTTCCTTCTTTGGAGGCTTTGCGTGCTGCATATCCTGATAGCCATATTACCTGGCTGGTTGAGGAGGATGCGGAGCAGATAATTAGAAATCATCCATGCCTGGATAACATAATAGTGTCTAAAAGGAAGACATGGACGAAAAGTATATTTAAGCCATCTGCCTGCCTCCGGACTTTTGGAGAGATCATGTCTTTTATTAAAGGATTGAGAAGAAAAGAGTATGATCTCGTTATTGACTTCCAGGGGCTTTTTAAGAGTGGAATTCTAACACTATTAAGTGGTGGTAAAAGAAGGCTGGGCTATGATAAGACCCGGGAGTTTAGCTATCTGTTTCTCAATGAACGGGTTTCTCCCTATGACCCTGATTTGCATGCTGTTGAAAGATACCTAAACCTTATAAAATGTCTGGGGGCTGAGGTCAACAACCCAAGGTTTTTAATCCCTTTTGACGAAAGAGATATGGAGTATGTTAAGGGATTTTTAAGGAATAATGAAATAGATGAAACGGAAAGGACAATTGCTGTCAATCCTGCTTCAGGATGGGAGACCAAGTTATGGGATTGGGAAAAGTTTAGTTATTTATGCGATAGGATAATCGATGAGCTTGATGCTAAAATTGTCTTTACCGGGGGTAACAATGATCTGGAAATGATAGAGGCTATATCTTCCAGAATGCGAAGTCCTGCACTTAATGCCGCAGGCAAGATGAATCTTAAGCAACTGGCATGTCTCTTAAGTTTAGCAGATCTGATGATTACAACTGATACAGGACCCATGCATATTGCATCGGCAATGAAGACCCCTGTAGTAGCTATATTCGGTCCAACAGCACCATGGAGGACCGGGCCTTATGGTAATGATCATACGGTTATAAGAAGCAGCGTTGCCTGCAGCCCGTGCTTCAAGAAAAAATGCAATACAAAAGAATGTATGACTGAAATAACTGTTGATGATGTATTCTCTTTTGCAGCAGAGAAATTAGGGTATCTTTACCCCTTGACAAGATGAGGGCTTATAAGTGTGTCAGGATAGATTAAGTTTCTTCTTGCCCCCTTTCCCCTGTCCTTTATCTTTTCCCTTATCCTTCTCTTTATCATAATCATCAAGATCATGCCCACTTTTCAACGCATGGAACTCTTTTGATCCAGGTTTTATGCCCAGACTCTTTGCAAGTGCACCCCAGCCTTTGCCCCTAGCAGATTTGTATTGCTCTATAACTTGCTCTGGGGGCTGTTTTGATGATTACCAATTACATTAAACGTATGGGTGTCCACGATGTCGTGGCACGAAAATCCGTCCACGATGTCGTGGCACTCAACAGTTAATATAAAGCTAACCGGCGTGCAGTTTTTCAGACGTCCGGTTGAACGTATTATGCGTCAGGTTTATTATATGCTCTGCCGTGCCCACTCTTCATTTGATTTTATGGTTTTTGAAGGCGGTTCGTTTTCAAATAGGCTTGTCTGGCTTGAATGTGCCTTTATTCTTCGATTTGCCAGTTTTACATATTCAGGTTCGATGTCATACCCGATGTAATGTCTTCCGTCTTTTAATGCAACAAGGCACGCTGTTCCACTGCCGCAAAACGGGTCTAAGACAACATCTCCCTTGAAAGTATATAGTTGGATTAGGCGGTGGGGTAATTCTTCTGGAAATGGGGCTGGATGACCAATGCTGCGGGCTGAGACTGCCGGAAATGTCCAGACGCTTTTCGTCCATTCGAGGAACTCTTCTTTGCTGATAGTATCCGTTTTGTGGCTTCGTTTTCTTGAAAATGATTCCTTTGAGAAAACTAAAATATATTCGTGAATATCTCTCAATACTGGATTACCAGCAGACAACCAACTACCCCAAGCTGTCGATGGACTTGCGCTTGATGCCTTGTTCCAAATAATTTCACCTCTCATAAAAAAACCCATCTCAAGCATATCTTCAATGATATAACTATGAAGCGGTATATATGGTTTTCTTCCAAGATTAGCAACATTAATACATGCCCTTCCACCGGTAACCAGTTTATTATATGTTTCCTTGAACACTGCCTTTAACAATGTTCTGTATTCATCAAGGGAAAGGTCTTTATCGTATTCCTTTTTTACATTATACGGTGGCGAAGTGACCATTAAGTGGATGCTGGAATATCATTCATAATTTCGATTAAATATACAACTGCTTAAAGGACTCTTCCCATCTTGTCTTTAAAAAAATCTGATTTACAAGATAAGGTTTGTTGTTAAAACTAACCGTAGTAAGCCAACTATTAGCAGTAAACTCGTTCCTTACATTGGCGAACTCAAACTGGTTGTGGCAATTGCCACAGACGACAACCAGATTTATTGGATGATGTCCTTGAGCGGGGTTAATATGATGTATTTCAAAATACGGTTTATTATCCTTTTTCAGAAACCAAAAATCACACACTTGACAATGTCCTTGGTATAGCTCCCCTAACAGAACTCTTATATTAGGCGGCACATCCTCTTTTACCCTATTTGAATACTTATTCGTGTATCGTCTTTCCTTAATCGGCGTAGACTTAATCAGCCGATGGTATTCACCAAGTACCACTTTCTTCTTCTCCAAATCAGCCCAGTTGGCAAGAGTTATTATCTTTTCGGATGCCTCGTTTTCACTTTCGGCTTTATCTAAGCTGCTTTGCAGTTCCTGAGTTTTTAGCAGAAACTTTTGTTCAGGAACCAAACGATAGATAAAGTGCTTCTTATCTATCAATTGGACAACTATTTCATCGCCGTCTTTGAGTTTATTTTCCTTGTACCATTCCGCCATCCCTCCAATCCTGCATTCTCTAGTACTACTGGTGTACGGAGAGTAACTCTTATTATGCAGGACAGCCGACTCGTCCAGAAAAACCTTAATGGTTGTCTTGTGGTCTGGAAACCATTGTACTAATGAAACAGGAATAGCTATCAAACCCTTGTCTATACGGCTTTGGGTTACTTTAATGGTTGCATAGCTATAGTTGATCTTGCTTTCGATCTTAATCATTAACGATTGGCTTTACCTCATCGCAGTCTTTCCAGTCCTCTAATGTGGTTAATATTTCATCTTCATGGATAGGCATATTTCTCGCCTTTTTATAGGCTGCATCTTTACTTGTAGCCTCTATTTCATAAGTACAATATCCTGAAAAGTATCTTCTAACCGTAAATTTCATTTTCACACCTCACTTGTCAACCTTTGGATAATAGCTGTTTGTGATAGGCGTATTGCCCATCACGATAATAGGAATTGTAGCCGCTTGGAAGCTCGAAACCCTTATATTTATACTCTTGCCGATGCCCTTCAACATTGAATCGGAACGTAACAATCCCGGATTGCCTTGATGGGTTTTATAGTCGCCGATACAAGACAAGGTCTTGCCGCCTTGTAATTCCCAGTTCCAGACGATGGACATCTTTACCTCAATTATAGCAACGATGTCATCTACCTCCTGATTAATGTTCTTGTTTCTGGAAATGACAACATCGGCAGGAGACATATTTGCCAAGGCAATTTGATCGCATATTGCGCCTTGAACTGCAAACAATCCCTTATCATTAACAACTGCTTGGATTAAGTCCGTTGTCCATTTTTCAGTAAAGTTCCCGATCAGTGCGTTTCTGCTTTGGAGGGTGCTCTTCTTGCCATCGTAACCTTTGGGCCAGTAAGCGAGGTATCTGTTTTTATCGGTCACATAGAACAACTGTTCCGGTGTGGCAAATTTAACCGACTCAGAAAAGAACTTTTTTTCGACTTTCTTGTTCCAAAGTTCTACCATAAGTAGATTCTACCTTCTTTTGATAAAGATTTAAAATATTTTCTTTGGCATGGTATTGTAGACGCTCAACAATTTATTAAGCGGAAAAATGCCCGCATCTCGTAATATAAACTGGTAATTTAGTTCATTTTTACTGAAACCAGTTTGGATACCCCGGGATTTTCCATGGTCACACCTATAAGGGTATCTACTATCTCCATGGCCTGCTTGTTATGGGTCACAAGGATAAATTGGGAGTTTTTAGACGTCTCTAAAAGCAGTTCATTGAATCTGTCTATATTGACATCGTCCAGGGCAGCATCCACTTCATCCAAAAGACAAAAAGGGCTGGGTTTTATGGCAAACATAGAAAAGATCAATGCGATAGTTGCCAATGCCTTCTCTCCACCGGATAGGAGTTTGATATTTTGGAGCTTCTTACCAGGAGGCTGAGCAACTATTTCTATTCCAGTTTCTAACAGATCATCTTCATCGGTTAATACAAGTTCTCCTATACCACCCCCAAAGAGACGAGGGAATATCTCCTTGAACTTTCCATTGACAGCCAGAAAGGTCTCGTTAAACCTCTTTCTCGTCACTCGATTGATTTTGTTTATAGTCTTCTGAAGAGATTCCAAAGACTGATTCAGATCATCCTGTTGACCTGTCAAGAACTCGTATCTCTCTTTCAATTCTTCGTATTCACCGATGGACAAGAGATTTACTTCACCCATATTTTCCAGAGATTCTTTTAGATATGCAAGCCTTTCTTTTGCTTCTTCCCCGGAGAACCCATTGACAGGAAGACTGGTCATAGATTCTAACTTAATACGGTATTTTTCCTCTACCCTGTCTTTCAGGTGTGAGATGCTGAGCCCTATCTCAACTATTTTAAGATTCAAATCACTTAACCTTCCATTGATATCTTCTTGCTCCCTCAGGTAGGTTTTACCGGCACTCTCTTCTCTTCTTAAATCCTCGGCATCTTCTTCCGTTTCAGCCTTCTTTATGCTTAAAGAGTCATGGAGGCCTTTATGGATTTTAAGCAATTCATCAAGCCTGTTTTGAGAATCCTCTATCTTTTTAGCGATTCTAAGACACTCCTTTTCGCTTTCTTCGCTTTCCCTTATTTTCTCTTCAATACCTTTTACTAATGCTTCTCTAGCACTCCTTAAGCGGTTTATATTAGAAGATGCGCCTTTCAGCCGTTCTTTAACAGAGCCTATTGTAATCTTTGAATTGGTAAGACCGGCTCTTAGCCCATCTATTTTTTCTTTTATCTTCTTCTCTTCTCCCTGCAGGCTGCCTACCAGCCTTTCTTTTTCGTCTTTTAAGTTGTTTAGACCCTGCAACTTCTCTCCTTTTGCTGACAGGTCCACCTTCGTTTTTTCCTTCTCTTCCTGCAATTGTTTTCTCTCAAAATTCAATATCTCTATCTTTTCCTTAAAACGGCTTAACTCTGAATAAGCCTGGGTCTGTTCATTTTTAAGGGTAAGAATCTTAACGTCCCCAGCATATAACTCATGGCTCAATTTTTCTATACGCTTTTGTATTAAGGATGTCTCCTCAACAATCTGTTTATATTCCTTCTCAATTCTATTATACTCTTCTCTTATCCTTTCTGTTATCTGTTCCAATTCTCTAATTTCTCTCTTCTTTTGCAGCACTCCACCCGAAACAGCAGACTTACTCCCACCGGTCAGAACCCCACAGGAGTCTATTACATCCCCATCCAGGGTAACCAAAGTGCCTATGTAGCCATTATTTTCCCAGAATTTCATAGCTCTATCAAAGTCTTCGACTACCAGTACATTTGCCAACAGGTAATTGGCGATATTGCAAAACCCTTCTCTTGCTTTAACTACACTTACCAAAGGGGTATAATCAGCCTCTGCAGAATAAATAGCCGGTGAAGATCCTTTCTCCTCTCTGAGGTTGAGGGGGATAAAACTGCTTCTACCAGCAGCCTCTTTCTTCAAATACTCAATAGCCTCCACACCTTCATTTTGACTTTTGACAATAATATACTGGAGCTTCTCTCCCAGAATGGCCTCCAGGGCTGTCTCGTATTTTGGCGCAGTATCAATTATGTCGGCTACCACTCCATATATCCCATTCTTCTTTGAATTGTCGTCGCCACTTTTAAGCATTATTGAACGAACCCCTTCCTGGTATCCCTCAAGGTTCTTCTGGAACTCTTTTAAAGAGTTCAATCGGGCAGTTTTCCTGTTAAGTTCCTCTTTGAGATCATTCAGGGTTTTTTCTTTTCCTTCCACCGTCAGCTTAAGATTGTCTATCTCTTCAAGCCTCTTTTGCTTCTCTTCCTCTAATACCCCTTTAAACCTGATTAACTCCTCCAACTCTTTATTTAACTTAGATGCCTTATCTTCTAGTTCTTCAATCATTTCTGTGGCGTTTTTCAATTCTTCCTTACTCTTCTCCTCCCTTCGAAGGAAGCCTGCCTGTTGATCTGTTAAATTGGTTATAGAATTTTTAATATGGGTTATATCAGTCAGTATATCAATAAGATCGGTCTTCTCTGATTCGATCCTTTCTACTGCAGCTTCGTAATGCTCTTCCAGCTTTTTGAACTGGCTTTCTCTCTCGGTTAGATTAAATTCTTCAGTAACCAGGGCATTTTGTAACCCCTTTTCATTCTTCTCTAACTCCTGAATCTCTTTTTCCGTGCCTTCCAGTTGGAACTTAAGCTTTTTAGTGTCTTCTCCGAAGCGGGACTGCTGTTTCCTAATGGTCTCCAACTCCTTGCCACCGTACTCTATAATGTTCTCATCCTTCTGGATAGAGCTATTTACGCTATGAAGCCTCTCTTGAATAGCGATTAACTCTTTTTCTTTTTCCAATAATCTGATCTTGGTTTCTTCAATTCGATTCTCACTACTCTGTATTTTTGCAGAAATTTCAGCATCTTTAGCCTTCAGTATCTCTAGTAAGCCTTCTTTATCCTTCTTATCTCTTAAAATTTCTCTGTAATCTCCTAATGCCAGGGTTAGTTCTATCTCTTTTATATCTTTTTTAATAGAGTTATACTTTTCCGCCTTTTTGGCCTGTCGTTTCAGTGAACTAATCTGTCTTTTGATCTCTCCGATGATATCAGACAACCTTATCAGGTTTTGTTTTGTAGACTCAATCTTACTCAACGCCTCTTTTTTTCTATTTTTATATTTTGTCACACCGGCTGCCTCTTCAATCAGAAATCTTCTGTCCTGGGGCTTAGAATTCAAAATCATCTCAACCTTTCCCTGCTCTACCATAGAATAGGTCTTAGTACCCAGCCCCGTGTCCATAAAAAGCTCTGCGATGTCTTTGAGACGACAGGGGATCTTATTAATATAGTATTCGCTTTCTCCTGATCGAAAGAGACGTCTGGTTACCTGAATCTCGCTGAACTCATGATATTCAGGTGGGGCTATGCCGTCATCGTTTGAGAAGATCAACGAGACCTCTGCAACTCCTGTAGGTTTTATTCCTTCACTTCCGTTGAAGATGATATCCTCCATCAAAGCTCCCCTGAGCTGTTTGGCGCTGAGTTCTCCCATAGCCCACCGTATGGCATCTATAACATTGCTCTTTCCACAGCCATTTGGCCCGACTATAGCTGTAATACCGGGCTGAAAGGAAAGGGTTGTTTTTTCAGCAAAGGATTTAAATCCCAAAACCTCCACTTCTTTTATCTTCATACCCAAAAGCCCTTCTTTTTCAGGTAACCCTTAACTCTTGTTCCAACTCGAGGATTTTGTTATCTCTTTCGCCAGACATACACGCATTTACGCAACGCTTCTCGCCCATGTGCGCCCATTTGCTGGCTACTATTTCCCTTGCCATTTGGCAGTACCAATATTTGCTCTGCCTTGAATCCTAAATGCTCAGCGATCTCCGATAGAATGATGTCCACCGATATGCTTGCACCAGCATACCGTACATTGTCGTTTACCATGATGAGCGGTGCATGCTTCTTTAATACACATGCTGACTCAAAAATGACACATGCCATCTCGTAGAAGTAACCGCGTACCATACGAGGGATTCCGTTATTATTGAGTAAGTCAAGCTCTTTCTGTAAATTCAAGTAGGCAAGGATGCTTTGGAGTAGCGGGTGTTGGTCAGCTGCCGCGATGGCGGCCTTCCATTCTGGATTCATAGCTAAAAGGTCTTTTGCCCGGTTTTCAACTGTGCAACTCAGCATCTCCTGCCTGAGTTTGGTCAATCCTTTCTCATCAACACCAAGGAGAGCAAGTTCCAGTGCATAGGTACGCGTGTAATCGTAGCGATTGCAGTATGGCGGAGACGTAATCAAGCCATCGTAAGACTGATGTTTGAGATTCGGCAGGATATTGAGGCATGAACCACTATGCAATTTAATCTCTGCCTTTGAACGGATTGTGCCGAATAAATCCAGGGGCATATTAGTAAAGCTCAAATCCACAACTATTTCGTTAAGTTTGCTTGTGATTGCCTGGTTAAAACTCAAAATCTTACCTTTGTCGAAGATCTTTTTGCCTTGGCGTCGGCCAGAACGATAATCCCATCGCAAATACTGTCCGTCCTTTCTCGTGTAACTGATGCTTTCAAGAATACAAAGTAAGGCAAACAGCAGAACAGATTTTACTCGCTGCCCCTCTTGTTCGGATACGTCGAGAAATCGTCCCATTGCATCAAGCGTTTCTGCTGAATAAGCCCCACAAGTAATTCTGAGTTCATTTATGGATTTGGCAGGCTTGCCATTTTCCCAAGGATGTTTATCTCTCCAATAGACAAGCCGCTCAACATCCACATCCTTTATTTCCCAATCAATTAATTGTTTAGTTGCAATAACGATTTGGCCTATCGGAAGCAGTTCGATGCCCTCGGCCTTCATCCCCAGACCACCTGCTGCAAACAAAGCCGTCCCGATTCCTGAAAATGGATCGAGCACGGTGCCCTTAACGATTTGGTATTTCTCCAATAACTGCTCAATAAGACTAACAGAGAAGGCTTCTTTATACTTGAACCAACGATAGAAGGACTTGCCCTTGTTGGCTTGAAAGCTTACCATTGCGCGAGTGAGCGAGTTGTCAACCCTCAGTTTGTCTGCCCATCATGCTTCGGCTTCACTATTCAACTTCTCTACGCAAGTAATTGCTTCAGATACGAAAGGCGCAGCACTTTCATTGTTCGATCTTTTCATTGTTGCCGATTTTGCTGCCTGCTGTGTCATCTATGTGCCTATGACCTTTTCTATTTTCTTGATCTGCCGAATGCCTGAAATCACGGGCAGCGTTATACGCTGTCCTATAGTGATTTGTTAGAAGCCATTTACCTACAAATATTTTCATTAATATAGCATCGATTTTACCCCTTGTAAAGGAAAAAAATACAACAAAATGTATACAGTTATATTTATACCACAATATATAGTGGCTGATATTGAACTTGGAAATGCAGACATCCGGGGTTTTATTGACACTATATATAGGTAGGAATATTTAAACAGAGAGTGCTAATAAGCAGGAGGGAAAAGGCAAGCGACTAAAACTCATATCTAAACTGTGACTAAACTATTACCGCCTAAAGGCGGTAGTAGTTTAGTTTAAAGCGAGGAGAAAGGCACCACTTTTCTTTAAATTGTCGTACCTCGCAGGTGGGTACCTGAGGGAAACACAACTAAGGGGATAAAAACCAATTCATGTATGGAAATTTATGCTTCTATCCTTAGCAAACTACTTAAGCAACTAGTGGAATGTCCCTT
>PFIF01000015.1 GCA_002782605.1 Deltaproteobacteria bacterium CG_4_8_14_3_um_filter_43_13
ATTCTTAAATACGGACCGTAGCAATTCATAGTGACAACAATAGCAACAACAGCGCACAGCAACAACAGCGCACTTAAGTGCGCTGTTGCAAGGGACATCCCACAAGGTATGCATATATGCACAACATAGATTTTTTCAAGATGAGCGGAAGTGGAAACGACTTTATTATTGTAGATAACAGCAGCGGTATTATAAACGGAGATAATATTAACGACTTTGTTGAGAAGATTTGCCAGAGAAAGGTATCTGTGGGGGCTGACGGGTTTATATTGCTTCAGAAATCAGACAAGGCTGATTTTAAGTGGAGGTTCTTCAATGCAGATGGAAGTGAGGCTGAGATGTGTGGGAATGGCGGCAGATGTGCCGCCATGTTTGCTTATCTAAAAGGAATTGCAGGCAAAAAGATGTCTTTCGAAACCCTGGCCGGATTGATTAGAGCTGAAATCCTGGATGACAGGGTCAAGCTAGAGATGCCCTCCCCCGAAAGTGTCATCTGTGATCAAACACTGTTAATCGAAGGGGAAAAACATCTTGTTAGCTTTATCAACACAGGGGTCCCCCATGTGGTGAAATTTGTTAGCGATATAGACGACTGTGAAGTGGTTCAAATAGGAAGGCTGATACGTTATCATGACCAATACAAACCGGCAGGATCCAACGCAAATTTCGCTTATGTCAGTGGTCGGTCCAATATGGCTCTTCGTACCTATGAAAGAGGTGTAGAGGATGAAACCCTGGCTTGCGGAACCGGGGCTGTAGCCTCAGTCCTGATTGCATATCTAAAAGATATGGTCTCATCTCCAGTGGCTGTCAGGACAAAAGGTGGAGGAATCCTAACTGTTCATTTTAAACACACCAGGGATAGATTTGAAGAGGTATTCCTGGAAGGAGATGCCAGAGTTATATACGAGGGACGATTGTGGCAAGATGCGATAATTACAGATCAATTCGGAAATCGTGAATCGTGAATGGGTTTTATTCTATTTACTACTTACGATTCACGACTTACGACTTACGATTCACGAATAGGTTGAGGAGGAAAAGGGATGGTAAACGCCATTGTTGTTGGGGCCGCAGGTAGAATGGGTGGCAGAATAATCAATGCAATAAATGAAACCGAGGGGATTGAGATTGTTGGCGCGGTGGAATATAAGAACCATCCTGCAATAGGCAAGGATATAGGCGAGATTGTTGGACTAGGCAAATTAAATATAGAATTAAGGGATAATCTGGGCACAATCCTCAGTTTAGGGGATGTAATCATAGACTTTACGAATCATACTGCATCTTTAACCCATTTAGAGATTGTTGCTAAAGGCAAGAAGTCAATAGTAATAGGAAGCACGGGGTTTTCGGTCAAAGAGATGGAGGAGGTTAAAAGATTAACCAAGAATACCAGGTGTGTCCTCTCTCCAAATATGAGTGTAGGGGTTAATCTGGTATTTAAGGTAATAAAGGATATCTCAAGGGTTCTGGGGGACGAGTTTGATGTTGAGATTGTTGAGGCTCATCACAGGTTTAAAAGAGACTCCCCCAGCGGAACAGCCATGAGGATTGCACAAATACTGGCCCAAACCCTGAAAAGGGACATAGATAAAGTAGGGGTTTATGGACGAAAAGGCATTGTTGGAGAGCGCACACAAAAAGAGATTGGTATCCAGGCTATTAGAGCCGGGGATATTGTAGGGGACCACACAGTTATCTTCGGTGGCTTAGGTGAAAGGCTGGAGGTTACTCATAGAGCACACAGCAGAGATACCTTTGCACGGGGGGCTGTTAGAGCTGCAAAATGGATTGTTAAGCAAAAAAACGGGTTGTACGATATGCAGGATGTACTGGGGTTAAAATGAGGAGGCAATAATTACAATGTTTAAAATAGAGAAAGCAGACCGTATAAAGGAATTGCCACCTTATCTGTTTGCAACAATCGATAAGATGAAAGCCCAACAAATAGCTAAAGGAGTGGATGTTATTGACCTTAGCATAGGTGATCCTGATATACCTACACCTCAAAACATCATAGCCAGGATGAAAAACACAGTAGAAGATAAAAAAAATCACCGCTATCCTTCTTATGAGGGAATGCTTGAATTCAGAAGGGCTGTATCCAATTGGTACAAAAGGAGGTTCAATGTAGATCTGGACCCTGTTACAGAAGTTCTCTCTTTAATCGGGTCTAAAGAGGGAATAGCCCATATACCATTGGCTTTCGTTAACCCAGGCGATATAGTTTTGGTCCCCAGTCCTGGTTATCCTGTTTACAGCATAGGAACTAAATTTGCGGGAGGGAAACCCTATTTTATGCCTCTTCTTAAAGGCAATAATTTTTTGCCTGATTTAGGAAAAGTGCCAGAAGACGTTGCAAAAAAAGCGAAATTGATCTTCGCCAATTATCCCAATAACCCAACTGCTGCCGTAGCTAATACAGATTTTTTTAGAGACCTTGTTGAATTTGCTAAAAGGTACAACATTATTGTCTGCCATGATGCCCCTTATACAGAAGTATACTACAATGCTGATAAGCCCATCAGTTTTTTAGAACTGGATGGGGCCAAAGAGGTGGGGATAGAATTCCACTCCCTCTCTAAAACATACAACATGACTGGCTGGAGAATAGGATTCGCAGTTGGCAATGCCAATGTCCTGGAAGGGCTGGGGCAGATCAAGACTAATATTGACTCTGGTCTGTTTCAGGCAATCCAGGAAGCCGGGATTGAGGCATTAGAGGGTGACCAATCACCGGTAGAAGAAATGAGAAGGACGTATCTGGAGAGAAGAGATGCACTGGTTAATGGGCTTATGGAGATTGGCTTGAAACCAGAAGTGCCAAAGGCCAGTTTTTATCTCTGGGTTCCGGTTCCAGATGGATACACCTCTACTACTTTCTGCGCACATTTGCTAAACAAGGCAGGGATCGTAACCACCCCGGGGGGCGGGTTCGGTGAAGCAGGAGAGGGGTATATACGTATGGCATTAACCGTATCCAAAGATAGAATTATCGAAGGGGTTAAACGGCTTAAAGATGTGGGGATTTAACAGGGCAATATGAAGAACATTGCCTATATCGGGCTTGGGTCGAACCTGGGCGATAAGATCAAGTACTGCAATGAAGCGATAAAAGAGATTTCTAAATACAAAGAAAATGTGATATTAGATCAGTCTTCTTTTTATAGGACAGAACCGTGGGGTAAGGAAGACCAGGACTGGTTTATCAATTGTGTAATTAAACTCCAAACCCCTTTAAGCGCACCTGATCTTTTCAAGGTACTACAGGAGATTGAGACAAAATTCAAAAAGGTTAAGAGGGATAGGTGGGGCCCCAGAACCATTGATATTGATGTACTGTTTTTCAACAATGAGGTGATAAACAAACCAGAGGTTCATATTCCCCATCCCATGATTCAGGCGAGAAAATTTGTGCTTGTGCCTCTTAACGAGATATGTCCTGAATTTATTCATCCGATATTAAACAAATCTGTAAGGGAGCTGCTAAAAAAAACGATAGATGACAAAGAGGTTATAAGAATAGAAAAAGAAGATTAATAGAGAGGGTTTTTTATGCGTTTCATATTCATGCTTATTTTGCTTTACCTTCTATACAGATTTATAAGGGTCCTTTTCTATCCCTCTAAGAAAAGAAATATCGACACTATGCGTCCCAATGAAAGACCTGAAGAGGATGAGATGGTAATGGACCCTTATTGCGAGACATACGTACCTATAAGAAATTCTTATTCAGCAAAGATAAACGGGGAGTCCCTATATTTTTGCAGTACAGAGTGTCTTGAAAAATACAAACAGGAAAAGGCTCAAATTTCAAAATGATCAGGAAACTCGTAACAGTTCACAGGGTTCAGGAAAAGATTTTATATTTTGAAGACTTATCGATAATTGGAGATTATGCGAGAACTAAATAGCCC
>PFIF01000162.1:0-1086 GCA_002782605.1 Deltaproteobacteria bacterium CG_4_8_14_3_um_filter_43_13
TTTCAGGTGTTTGAGCCCGAAGGGCGAGTTTCTGAAAATGTCTGAAGCAAGTCCTAGATGGGTCAAAAATACTGAGCCAGAGAGCGGAAAAGGGAATTTTTCAGGACGAACTAATTAAGAACTTGAGGAATAAACTACAAAAAATTTAAAACTGACAGAAGCTTCCCTGTTGCTTTGCCACCCTCAGTGCCAATTTGAAACATTTGAGGGAAATTGGAAATAGGATTATTGAAAAAAGCAAGAGTATTGACAGATCACACCATACATCTCTAAGGGTTCCCTGTGCCAGGAGGACATCTCGCAATGCCCTTAGAGAATAGGTAAGGGGAATAAAAGCTGAAAGCTTTTTAATCCACAGAGGCAAAATTGCGACAGGGAAAAATGCCCCTGCCAGAAATTTTGATGCCCCGTCGAAGAGAAAACTAACAGGATCGCCTCTTTTAAAGGCAAGTATGAGGCTTGCCGACATGATCCCCAGTGAAATAAAAGGAGCTAGAGATAGTATTAGAATAGCTGCAATGGCTGTAAGATTAATAATTTTTATTTTCATATGAAAAAGGAATACTCCCACCAGAAGATAAAATGCCACCCTAAGAGAGGTAAAGATGAGGTTCCATATTGAACCCCCTATCAGTATGGTAGAAATCCTGGTGGGTGTCATGATTAATGCTTCCATAGTGCCCATTCCCTGTTCGACGCCAATCACTCCGCCAAAATTACTCAGGGCTGAACCAAGATAGCTTGAGAAGGCAACCCCAATAATAACAAAAGAGAAATAATCACCGCCGTATTGGTCAAGCAAGGGGATATGAGTGTTTTTAAACAACTCCCCTATAAAGAAGAAGGTGAGCATGGCACCTATTATGCCGACTGCATCCAGGAAAAAGCCAAACTTATAACTGGAGGCGGTCAGAAAGTCTCTTTTCAAAAAGACCCATAGCTTCTCAAATATCAACTTTAATCTCCCTCTTTTATGTAAGAGCTTTGAAAAAGCATCCCTTTTCGCTTCAGCATACATTTTTTGACCCATCTAAGCTCGCTCCATTGAAAATTCACAAACTCGCCCTTCGGGCTCAAACATGTGAA
>PFIF01000162.1:1114-1634 GCA_002782605.1 Deltaproteobacteria bacterium CG_4_8_14_3_um_filter_43_13
ATAAATATTTTTAAAAGTCTCCTGATGTAACTCGACTGTAGATATCGAAAAGTGACCCTCCATCGGCTTTTAAATCATTTATATTCCCGCATGCCTTTATCAATCCTTTATCCATAATAGCGATCCTATCTCCCAGCTCTTCCGCTTCTTGAATTGAATGGGTAGAGAAAATAGCCGTCTTGTTTTCCTTCTCCACCAGCACTTCTTTAATAAATTTTCTAAACTTTGATGCCACCCCAGGATCAAGGCTTTTCGTAGGCTCATCCATAAATATAACATCTGAATTTGAGAGAAGACACCTACCCAGGGCGAGTTTTTGTTTATTGCCGGTGGAATATTCGTAGAATCTCTTATCAGGATCTTCTATCTCCAGCAGTCCCATAATAGCCTCAGATCTTCTTCGTACCTCGTGCAAACTCAGGTTGTGGAGCACTCCGAAAAACTCCAGATTTTCCCTTCCTGTAAGTCGCCAATAAAAACTTCTCTCTTCACCGATAACCAGGCCTACAAGGGATTTAAT
>PFIF01000162.1:1681-2121 GCA_002782605.1 Deltaproteobacteria bacterium CG_4_8_14_3_um_filter_43_13
CACTGGTAGGAGTGATTAGAGAGCACATAATCTTTATAAGGGTGGTTTTGCCTGCACCATTAGGACCCAGGATAGCAAACACCTCACCTTTTCTTACCTTTAAATTCAGTTGATATATTGCAGTTACGGTTTTAAGCCGCGGGGACCTAAGACTGAATATATTCCTTGCTGATCTAAATATCTTGGTTAGATTTATGGTTTCAACGGCATACATTCTTCTCAAACCTTCTTGAGCTTTTGCCCAGTGTAATCTCTGGCTATTTCCTTCCCCCTCAGTCTAATGTCCAAAGGCTATGGTCTAATGTCTGAATCAATGATAGTAAATAGAGGATATAAAATCAAGAAAATACGGTTTGTTCTTTAATAAATAGAAAATTTAGAAAAAAAGCTTGACTTACGTAAAAATGTATTATAAACACGTAAAAAGGAATATTTAGTTC
>PFIF01000163.1 GCA_002782605.1 Deltaproteobacteria bacterium CG_4_8_14_3_um_filter_43_13
CTAAACTGATTATAGATGTACCTGACAAACTCAAATACGACCTTAAATTGAAGGCAACGGAAAAAAATCAGACCATGAAAGGTGTAATTGTCAACTTGATTGAGGAATGGCTAATCAAAAATGACTTGCAGCAGCTAAAGCCTAAAAAGAAAAAAGCTAATCAGTGATTTTCGTTGTTCTTCTAAACGGAGGTTTATTAAGGATGTTTTCTATTAAAAGGTTAAAAAATAGGGAGAGGCGTGTTCTTAAGAAAACCATCTTTCTGATATTCCTGCCATGTCTGTTGATATATTGGGGGTGTGCTGCTCCCACAAAGAAGGCTACAGACTTTAGGCTACAGGATAATAGCCTAAATAAACCAGTGAACACGATAGAAACAAAATCAATCGAGGCAGAAAAAGATGCGATGGAGAAAGAAAGAGAACTTCTCCGGATGAGCAAGGTTACTAAAAACAGTGTCTTTACTGAAGAATTCGAGATGCCGGAGTATATCATAGGACCTGGAGATGTGCTGGATATCTCTTTGTGGGAAGGAACCGAAGAGAAGAAACACACAATGACTGTTCGTTCTGACGGCACTATCTCTATTTCATTTTTAGATGATGTTAAGGTATCAGGACTCACAGAAAGACAGGTTAAGAAGACTATTATCGAAGGGCTGACAAACTTTGTCAAAAATCCGAGGGTAGATGTTTTAGTAAAGGGATTTAACAGCAAAAAGGCATCATTGTTTGGAGAGGTAAACATACTACAAACAGGGGTTTCAGGCCCAGGCAACTATCCTTTAAAAGGCAAGACAACTGTTTTAGACCTACTTGTGTCAGCCGGGGGGGCTACATCTAATGCCGATTTAAGGAGAGCAAGATTAATGCGAGGAGGGAAAACATATACTTTAAACCTCTACAAGACTATGTTTCAGGGAGATATGAGTCAAAATATTATACTGGATGTAGGGGACTTGGTGATAATCCCTGAATCTCCAACAGCCAGGGACAAGGTCTTCGTACTGGGAGAGGTAAGGGACCCGGGGGCATATTCATTCAAACATGAAATAGATCTGGTAACGGCTATATCGCTCGCTGGAGGATATTCCTATGATGCTAAAGAAAAAAATATACTGGTAATAAGAGGATATCCGGCTAAAACCAATGTGCTCGTTGCAAACCTTAAAGATTTTCTTAGACAAGGTGATTTCAGCCAAAACATACCCCTCCAAAGCGGGGATGTCGTCTATGTCCCCCGAAGTGTAATCGGTGATATAAACTACTATGTTTCCAGGTTAACCCCCATGTTGGATTTTACCTTCTATCCTTCCAGGTACAGGGATGCCTATACCACAGGAGGAGGCCTACGCATAAATACGGGGACCCGTTGATAATGATGAGAAACTTAACATTTTATTTTTGGAGTTAAGAAGTGGCACAGTATGATTTAACGTTAAGGGATTACGGGCGTATATTACGTAAAAGAAAGATGATTGTCATCTTTGCTACCATCCTCATGGGAGTTTTCAGCGCCTTTTTTGCTGTTCTTCAAACTCCTGTCCCTTCATATGAGGCTTCTTCGAGCGTAAAGATAGAGCGAAGTTCAACCCTCACCGGCTTGTACGTTGAGACTCTGTCATGGAGCTCGGCGGATAATTTAGAGACGCAGGCAATAATCATAAAAAGTTACCCTGTAATAGAGGAAGTAGCTAAAAAGCTGGGTTTTTTAGATAGTAGCCTGACTTCCGATGAAATTCGCAGGAACACTGAATACCTTAACGTTGTTTTGAGACTTAAAGACCAGGTAGAGACTAAGCAAGAAGGAGTCACAAATATAATTAATATTATGGCAACCTCGGAGGACCCTAAACTAGCTCAAAAACTGGCTAATACTGTTGCGGAAGTCTACAGAGATCAGAATACCAAGGAAAGAAACAAGCGTATTATTGAAGGAAGGGTTTTTATAGAGCAGCAATTAGGGTTGGCGAAGGAAAACCTGAAAGAGGCAGAGGAAAAAGTAAAAGAATATAGAGAAGAAAATAAATTTATCTCGATTGACAGCGAAACCGGAATTACTTTAAATCAATTAACCCAAATAGAGACAGCACATGAAAGCCTAAAGCGGACAATAGAGGAGATTGACTCAATCTTGAAACGCCTTAAGAAGGAAGAGGCAATACCGGAAAAAGATATAAAAGGCATATATGCTGACAAAGTGGGGCCTATATTTGCCCGTTTAAACAGCCAGCTTGTTGACCTTACTCTGGAAAGAGATACCCTCCTGCTTAACTTTACTAAAGAGCATCCCAGGCTAAAGGAAATAAAAACCAAAATTAGCGAGACAATTCGAAATATGATCGCTGAGCTTTCAGATCAAAAGAAAACCCTTGAAGGGCGTAAGGACAATCTGGCAGGGGATCTTGGTCGACTTCGCAGTAAATTCAGTGCCCTTCCGGAAAAAGGATTAATACTTGCCAGGCTGCAGCATGATTTAACAGTCAAGTCCCAGACCTTTTCTCTTTTAGAATCCAAATATCAGGAGGCTTTGATAAAAGAGGCTGAAAAGGTAGAAGAGGTAAGTATAGTAAAGCCGGCTATAGAACCGGCAAGCCCTATCAATCCGCCCCATGTTTATACAACCTCCTTTATAGGTGTTATTATCGGATTAATAATTGGTTTAATAATGGCATTTGTATTTGAAACCCTTGATACCTCTATAGGAGCCATAGAGGAGGTGGAGAGTTTTTTAAAAGTTCCTGTGATTGGGATAATACCCCATGTTGGATTTGAAGAAATAAAGGACATCCTATTGGAAAAATACCCCGACAGGAAGGACGAGGACATCCTTAGGAGGAATGCACGTCTAGTTACCCACTACGCTCCTAAATCTACGTTGGCCGAAAGTTACAGGACTTTGAGGACTAATATACAGTTTATAAGTCTGAAAAATGAGGCTAAAACCCTATTGTTTACAAGTTCATCGCCTATGGAAGGGAAAACTACTACCGTGGTTAACCTGGCTATGACTATGGCTCAGACCGGAAAGAGAGTCCTTTTAGTAGAGTCTGACATAAGAAAGCCAATGGTCTCCAGGACCTTTGGAATAGATAGAGAGCCGGGTCTTACAGATGTTCTCCTGGGTAACTATGAATGGCGGGATATAATTAGGACGGTCACTGACATTATGACTGGAAAGATGGGCATGGAAGATATCATGTTGACGCCGGGTATTGATAACCTCAATATAATTACATCTGGAACCATACCTCCAAATCCATCTGAGCTACTGAGTTCACAACGTATGGAAGAGTTCATTTCTCAGGTGAGAGAAGAATACGAAGTTGTCCTTTTTGATTCAACCCCCACCCTTACCGCTGCAGATTCGATTATTATGGGTTCAAAATTGGATGGGGTAATTATAGTCTATCAAGTAGGAAAGGTAGGCCGGGGGGCATTAAGACGGACCAAAGTTCAACTAGACAATGTTAATGCAAAGGTATTAGGAGTGATATTGAATGGCCTTAAAGCGGAGATAAGCCCTGATTTTTCAGATTTTAGATATGACCGTTACTATTCCTATGGAGAGGAGGAAAAAACTCCTTCAAAGCCGAAGAGTTGGTATCAAAGAGCAAAGCAGAAACTAAGAGATGTAATAAGAGATATAAAAACCATCATACAAGGAAAAGACAAAGAAAAATAATAATACTATACAAATTTTGTGGGAGGGAAACAGAATTGGTTAAAAGGAGAAGAAAAAGCAGCAATAAGAAATAGGTAAAATTCCTGATTATAATTACAGTGATATGTTTTTTGCTGGCAGCGGTTATATCTTTCATAACCGGAAGAGTCCCTGCTTTATTGGACAGGATGATAACGAAAAAAATTGAGGGAGAGATTGTTAGAAAGGTTGAAGAGACCAAAAAGGGGCTTGGTGGCTCCGACATAGAAAAGCTTAAAAAAGAATATAAGAAACAATAACAAAACCAATAGTTGAAGGTTTATGCCTCTCCTGTCAGCACTGTACAACCCACCGATCATAGAGACATTGTTATTATTAATGGTTCATCTCCCAAAGAGTTGGTTGATGAAAAGGATTCAAGGGGTCAAGGATTCAAGGATTCGAGCGAAATGCCTAATCTATTAAAGAGGCTTGACAACAAAACCATACTGTTATTTTCCGGGCTTCTTCTAATCGCTTTGTTTCTCAGTTTTGGCATAGCTCATGTTAAGCCCACTGTAGCGCTGACAGTTATGGGTGGGATAGCGATTTTTATCATCAGCTTTGTAAGTGCTGAGGCAGCTCTCTATATTCTTATCTTTTCTATGCTGTTAGGACCTGAGTTTATTGTTGGGCAAATTGGTGGAGAAGCCGCTGTAGAACGAGGGGTAACACTGCGTCTGGATGATTTTTTACTTGTGTTAATCGGTTTCAGTTGGTTTGCTAAGAGCGCTATATACAAAGAATTGGGGCTTTTTTTAAAAACGCCTTTAAATAAACCCATATTTTATTATATAGCAGCAATGGTTCTTTCAACTGCATTCGGTATTATGTTCGGACGAGTCCAAATCAAAACAGGATTCTTCTTTGTCCTTAAATATATCGAGTATTTCATTGTGTATTTTATGGGAACAAATAATGTCAGGGATAG
>PFIF01000003.1 GCA_002782605.1 Deltaproteobacteria bacterium CG_4_8_14_3_um_filter_43_13
CCTGGCCCAATGCCTGATCGCGTACTCACGAGCCTTTGCGCCCAGTACCGCACATTTTCCGGCATCTCTGGCAAGTTGCAGAATCGCTTCCGAAAATTGCGAAACATTATCCGGCTCAACCACCACACCACAATCGAGCAAAGCCTCGGCAATCTGAGTCCCCTTGCTTGCCGTGGCAACAACGGGGCGACCGCTGGCCAGCATACCCGTCAATTTGGATGGCATAACCAAATCCTCTGCCCCGGAACGTTGCGGCAGAAGATGAATATTCGCCATATTGAGCAAATCATTCAGCCGCGCCAATGGTTGCAGCGGTAGCCATAGCACATTCGGAAGGCCTGCATATTGCTGCTGCAAGCGCTGGCGAACCGCGCCATCTCCGCACAAAATGAACTGAATATTATCTTCGCAGACCAGCTTTGCCGCCGACTCCAACACGATCTCCAATCCCTGCTTTTCACCCATATTCCCGGAATAGAGTGCCACGGTACGAGCCGATGCGATACCAAGCTGCTGGCGCATAGCGCTTGGCGTGCGCAGAGGAAATATCGCATCAATATCCACCCAGTTGGAAAAAAATACCGTCTTATCCTGGGCAACATTTTTTTGTATTAAACGCCGCACCATATTCGGCGAAATCGTAGATACCCTGTCGAATCGGCGCATTAACCAACTTTCCAGCTTGCTGACTAAACCGCGCAACCAAAGCGCGCGCAATATCCCCAACTCAAATGCTGCATCCACCTCAAAATCCTGGACATGCAACCAAGCCTTCGCTCCTGACAATCTCGCGCACATCCAGGCCGCAGGCGCGCAAAACAAGGGCGGCTCGATTACCAAAATTAGATGAGGTCGCCAAAACACCTGGCCAAGCATGACGGGCAAACTGGACAAAGCGAAACTGGCCAAATGCAGCAAACGCTTCAAACCGGAAGGTTGGGCAGGCACCCAAATCGGACAACGATAAACCACCAAATTACCCCCTTTTTTATCAAAGCGATGCTGGGGGAGATTTACCTCCTTGCCATATCGCCAGGCCGCATAACCATCAGCAACCCTCCATTCTGGATAATAAGGGGGCGCGGTGACAATATGCACCTCATGACCCGCCGCTGCCAGCCATTCAGCCATTTCACCGGAATACTTTCCGATACCCGTCAGTTCGGGTGCGTAATTGATGCCAACGATCAGGATGCGCATACTACTTTTTGCCAGCAACCACAACCAGACAATCCCCCCGTTTACTCAAATTTCCTAACCATAAAAAGGGAAAAAGCAAACTACGAATCAATATAATCAGAGTCGCCACCAATAGTGCAGATCGAAGCTGCATGGTCGCTTGACTAGGCTTGGCAAACAGTCTGGCGATAATTGAATGCGAAACCCACAACGCTGGAGTCTCCTGCCGCATTTCAACAACATCAAATTGTGAATTGTTTAATAGCGTTTTCAGCGTAGCCGGTGAAAAGTGTACGATGTGAAACGGGACATGCCAATTGATCCAATAACGGCCAAATACTGAACGCAACCAACTCTGACTGTTTGGGCAACTGATCCACACTTGTCCATTTGGTGTGAGCAAACCGTGAATGGCACGAAGCATATCCGCCGGATTCAAAGAGTGCTCCAAAACATTGGACAGTACGACAACATTATATTGTTTGTCGGTCACAAAACCTTCCAGCGTACTGCCATGCACAACAAATCCCTTGCTGTGAGCCACCTCTGCCGCACGGCTGTTGAGCTCCAGACCTTCGGCGGAAAATCCGTGATTTTTATAAAACTCCAATCCGCGTCCTTCATTGCAACCTACATCCAGCAAACTTCCTGTCCCACTTGCCAAATGGAAAGAAATATCGCCATCAATTGCCAGCCAGACCCTGTATAAAAACGAATTGATGAATTTCGCTCTTAACTGAGTGTAGCGCGTATTCTTCTCTCCGCTGAAATTATAGTATTTCTCGTAAAGCGCATTAAGCCCCTGCTGATTTGGCAGCGGGACAGTTTGCTCAAGGTTACATTTTTTGCATTTAGCAATAACGTATGGAGTTTCAATGCCGAAGCGCGTATCAAACACCCCATCCATCACTTGGCCAAGCGGCGCACGACATGCTAAACAATTATTTTCCATATCGTTCTTTCGTAGATTCAACTGAGCCGATCTCAAATCGCCTCGATAACTGTGCACCTATTTTCATCCCCTTCAGCTCAATAACCCGATAGCTCCAGGCAGCCATAAAATAAGTTATCCCGACCACCACAAAATAAAGCAGCACGAACTTTAATTCCGGCTGAATCATTGCATGCCTGAATACCTTGCCAACATAGATCAGCACGAAAAAATGCAGCAAATAGGCACTGTAGCTTATGCGCCCTAATAGTCGCATCAGCGCATTATCAAACAAATAAAACGGGCGCTGAACACTTGCGACAACAAACAGGGCAAAAACTAAAGCCCATAAGAAATGTCTGGGTAAGACATGATTTTCAACCGGAATCGTTATGGCAAATAACAACAAACCTCCCGTGCAGGCAAACAGATAGCCATATACAGGCTTTATACGTTCTTCCTTGACGATGAAAAAAGCCACAACACCCATCATGAATACCGGCAGTTGCGCCGGAAAAGACATATACCAGGAATAGATTCCCGACAGATACCTTGCATTCTCAGGGAGAGTTTGATCGAAATGGGCCTGTGCGAAATACCCAAACAACAAATAAATTCCCACACTTAACAGCCACCATTTTAATGCGGAAACAGTGTCCGACACATACCTGAAAAGTACAGGCAACACCAGATAAAACATAACCTCAACCGCCACGCTCCACCCGCCTGGAATAACAGCGTTGATCGAACTTGGATGTATTCCGTGCAAAAAACCAGCCGTCAAAACAACTTCAGTCCAGCCAACTCCCTCTGGAGACCAGAAAGTGTGTTTACCCCAAAAAAGTAACGCATATAACAATGACGCAACCCAGAACATCGGCGCTATTCTGAAAAACCTGCGGATAAAGTATCCCGTCAAACTGAGTTGACCTGCTATCGCGCGAGCATGCAGCATCATTACCAGCGAAAAGGCGCTCAACACATAAAACAGCTCCACCCCCATGTCTCCATTAACGGCAAGCGAATGCAACACCCCGGGAGGCAACGGCGCAGCTTGCAAGACATGCGAGCTGATTACGCCCAAAATCGCCCACCCGCGAGCCGAATCCAGAGCATCGACTCGTGATGGCTGTTTACATCCTTCGACCGTTGAACTCACTAGGTACTATTCTCGCAAGCCATCTTAACTAACACAAAACATGTAGAACCATGACAATTATGGCCATAGCTGAACGCAATACCACACCAAATTGAAAGCAATTTTTTTCATGTAGCGTCTCTGTTACAAAATACGCATACGTCAATCATCTTGAGAGACCTAGCGAAGTATAGGATTGATCAACAAGCTTCGCATATAGTGCATGTGCCGTATTTTTCAGTGATGAATTTGGGCTGGGGGTTTCCGAAAATCGAATATTGAAATCAGGAATACTGGACGAATCTATGTCCAGTTTGTTCGATAGCGCACCCCAAACCCGCCTGGTGTCGGAACAGATCGATTCATAGCCGACAAAAAGCAAACACGACGAAGCTGCTTGCTTTTCAAATATAGTAAGCAGTGCTGAATAGGCAGAAACCCACTGTGAAAGCCAGTAATCGATCGACTCGGTTTCATAATTCCTGTCAGTTTCAACACCCAGTTAAAAGGCCGGTGGTCGCTTCCAAATTCATGATGCGCAAG
>PFIF01000122.1 GCA_002782605.1 Deltaproteobacteria bacterium CG_4_8_14_3_um_filter_43_13
CTGAAAATGCCTGAAGCAAGTCTAGAATGGGTCAAAAAACCTGATCGAGAGAGCGGAAAAGGGAATTTTTCAGTATGAACTAATTAGGATTTAGGATTTTTCCACAGTTTATTGAGCAGGTTCGTTATTTAAGGAGAACAAGGATGTCACGAATTGGCAAACTACCAATTCCAGTTCCAAAAGGTGTTGAGATAGTCTTTGAGGATGCTACTTTAAAAGTAAAGGGCACAAAAGGAGAGCTGACTCAAGGGATAGACATGAGGATTGGTCTTACATTTGATAGTGAGAGAATAGTAGTTAATAGAAAAGATGATGATAAGAAGACCAGGGCACTCCAGGGATTAACTAGAAGTTTAGTTGCCAATATGGTGGAGGGAGTGACAAATGGTTTTACAAAAACCCTTAATATTGTTGGAGTAGGCTATCGTGCTGAGTTAAAAGAGGATATACTGGGTTTGAATTTAGGATACTCACATCCAATAGAATTTGTGCTTCCTAAAGGCATTAGCGCCAAGGTGGATAAGCAGGTGAAGGTCACAATTGAGGGGATTGATAAACAGTTGGTAGGAGAGGTGGCTGCAAAGATTAGGTCATTTAGAAGACCGGAGCCATACAAAGGTAAGGGCATTTTGTACTCCGATGAGAGGATTCGTCGAAAGATCGGGAAATCTGGAATTAAATAGAGGTAGTAATAGAGATGGCTTTAAGAAAATTGAAAGAGTTGTCCAGACTGAGACGTAAAAAACGGATTAAGAAAAAAATAAGGGGAACCAGTGAAAAACCGAGACTCTGTGTATTTCGATCTGCAAAACATATTTATGCTCAGGTAATTGATGATACTACTGGGAAAACTCTAGCATCAGCTTCAACTTTAAGTAAAGAAATTAGGGATGGGTTGAAAAACTCTGGGAATATAGAAGCTGCTAAAAAGGTTGGAGAATTAATAGCTAAAAATTCTTTGGATAGGGATATAAAAAAAGTAGTTTTTGACCGAAATGGTTATTTGTATCATGGCAAGGTTAAGGCTCTAGCTGTTTTGGCTAGAGAAAAAGGGTTGGAATTTTAAATCAGTAAGGGCATATTGCAGTATGCCCTTACTAAATTTATTGTGAAGGAATTGCAAAGGAGGAGGTAATTGCCCACTATTAATCCTAATGAGTTGGATTTGATGGATAAGGTTGTTAGCATTAACAGGGTTGCCAAGGTAGTTAAAGGTGGAAGAAGGTTTAGTTTCAGTGCCCTTGTTGTGGTTGGTGATGGAAATGGTGTTGTCGGAAGTGGGTTAGGGAAGGCCAATGAAGTACCAGAGGCTATTAGAAAAGGGATAGGGCGAGCAAAGAAGGAACTTATTCGGGTCCCAATTATTGATGGTACAATCCCTTATGAGGTAATAGGCAGATATGGTGCCGGCAGTGTTATTTTAAAACCTGCATCCAAAGGTACAGGTATTATTGCAGGAGGATCTGTTAGAGCAGTCGTTGAAGCAACAGGAATTACAAATATTCTGACGAAATGTTTAGGGTCACATAATCCTCACAATGCTGTTAAAGCCACTATTAATGCCTTAAGCCAGCTCATGAGTCCTGAAGATATGGCAAAAAAACGTGGTAAAGAGTTGAGCGAGATTGTTTGAAAGGAAACTATTTTATGGGCACAAAGGAGTTTAAGGTAAAGCTAAAGAAGAGTGGTATTGGTAGACCTCGGAGACAGAAAGAGACATTAACTGGACTGGGCTTAACCAAGCTTAATAATACAGTTACTTTAAAGGATACCCCCGAAAATCGAGGAATGGTTAAGAAAGTATCACATTTGATCGAGGTTATTGAACATGAGACTTAGTGAACTGAAGCCTTCTTCCCGGTTTAATAAGAGGAAAAAGAGGGTTGGGCGGGGACAGGGTTCTGGACATGGGCAGACTGCATGTAGTGGATCTAAGGGGCAGAGATCCCGCTCAGGAAGAAGTACTCCTCCTGGTTTTGAGGGGGGGCAGATGCCCCTTAAGCGTCGTCTTCCCAAAAGGGGATTTACTAATATATTTAAAAAGAAATATGTCTTAGTAAATATTAGAGACTTAAATGTATTTGAAGAAGGTACTGTAGTAGATGATAAGGCATTGATCAAATGTGGACTGATAAAAGGTGCTTATGATGGCATCAAGGTATTAGGAGATGGAGAAATTAGTTATCCTCTTACAGTGAAAGTTCACAGGTTTAGTAAACCAGCGAAAGATAAGATTGAGGCTGTTGGCGGGAAGATAGAGGTGGTATAATTGCTAGTCGGGTTTCAAAATATACCCAAGATTCCTGAATTAAAAAAGCGGATTCTCACGACGCTCCTCTTATTAACTGTCTACCGAATTGGTGTCCATGTTCCGACTCCTGGAATTGATAGAGAAGCGTTAGCTTCGTTCTTTGCTCAGGCTAAAAGTACTCTCCTTGGTTTATTTGATATGTTTTCAGGTGGGGCATTGGAGCATCTATCGGTATTCGCCCTTGGTATAATGCCCTACATCAGTGCCTCTATTATTCTACAACTCCTTACTGTAGTTAGCCCCCATTTGGAGAGATTGTCCAAAGAGGGTGAAGCAGGGAGGAGAAAAATAACTCAGTATACTAGATATGGTACGATCATTTTGAGTATTATTCAAGGCTTTGGCATAAGTGTTGGTCTGGAGAGGATGACAGGTCCTGCAGGAGAAATGATAGCCCTCAACCCTGGTTTATCTTTTAAGGTAATGACAGTTATAACTTTGACAGCTGGAACGGCATTTATTATGTGGCTTGGCGAGCAGATTACTGAGCGGGGGATTGGAAACGGTATTTCTCTTATAATATTTGCTGGTATTGTTGCCCGAATGCCATCTGCAATCATTAATACAATACGCCTTTTAAGAACAGGGGAGATAGCAATATTTTTGATTTTGATACTTGTGGCTGTGATGATTGTTGTAGTTGGGGTTATAGTTTTTGTGGAACGTGGACAGAGGCGACTTCCTGTCCAATATCCGAAGAGGGTGATGGGCAGAAAGATGTACGGTGGACAGAGTACCCACCTGCCTCTTAGAGTAAACACAGCAGGGGTTATCCCCCCGATATTTGCTTCTTCAATATTAATGTTTCCATTAACTATCGCCAATTTTTTACCTAAGCCATGGATAGAGATCCATCCATGGCTTCAAAATATAATTGCCAGTTTAGATCCTGGCAGGCTTATTTACAGTATTCTATATGTAGGTTTTATTGTCTTCTTTTGTTACTTTTATACGGCCGTTACCTTTAACCCCGTTGATATTGCCGATAATATGAAGAAATATGGAGGTTATATACCAGGGATAAGACCTGGTAAAAAGACTGCCGAATATATAGATAAGGTTCTTACAAGAATCACTTTGGGTGGGGCTGTTTATGTTTCAGCTGTATGCGTGTTACCTACAATCCTTACCAGTAAATTCAACATACCTTTTTACTTTGGAGGCACGGCATTACTGATTGTGGTTGGAGTTGCCATGGATACAGTTTCACAGATTGAGTCCCACTTACTTACAAGGCAGTATGAAGGTTTTTTGAAAAAAGCCAGGATAAAAGGGCGTCGTTAACTGCTCAGGAGTCAGAATTCAGAATTCAGAAGTCAGAATGAAAAGACAATTCCTGCTCGTTTTGTTCGTGGCTCAAGGCATAGGGTTAACCAATCTCTATTCTGGATTCTGGCTCCTGACTTCTGAATTCTATATTAAGAAGAGTCTGGTGTCTTAATTCCAGTGTCTGAATTGGAGGGGGTTTAATTATGAGTGCGCCGAGCAAGCTTATTAGTTCTTACCAGTGCAAGTCTGGTCTGGGCAAAGGTTAGCCACCAGTCCAGCACCA
>PFIF01000215.1 GCA_002782605.1 Deltaproteobacteria bacterium CG_4_8_14_3_um_filter_43_13
ATATAGGGACACTTCCCATATTGTTTTAATTTATATTGGCGAATTTTTGGAGTAAAGTCAATCTATATGCCGAGAATAGCCCGAGTCATAGCAGCCGAATATCCCCATCATATAACCCAGCGAGGCAACAACCGTGCCGATGTTTTTTTCAACGATGAAGACAAAGAGTATTACCTGCAAACGCTTAAGAAATATGGGGATGAATACCATGTAAATATATGGGCATATTGTTTAATGACAAATCACGTGCATATACTTGCAGTGCCTGAATACGAGGAATCACTAGCCCGGAGTGTGGGCAGGACAAATTTGCTATATACGCAGTATGTAAACCGCAAATACAAACGCAGCGGCAGACTGTGGCAGAATCGTTTCTTTTCTGCCATTGTTGAGGCGGAGTCTTATTTATGGGCAGTAGTGCGTTACATAGAGAAGAATCCGGTGAAGTCAAAGCTTGTGAAAAAACCTGAAGACTATAGATGGTCGAGTTGTAAGTCTAATATAAGTGGAAAAAGTGACGGGAGACTGAGTAAGCAGGGATGGCTTGATGAAAAGGATAGGGACACATACAGGCAATTTTTGATGCAACAAGACCCCGAAACCGAGCAGAAGATCAGGCATGCGACCTCGACAGGCCGTCCGCTTGGGAGCGAGGAATTTATGAAAAAGCTGGAGAGAAAGCTGTCGCGGCGAATTTTACCTGGAAAGGCGGGCCGTCCTAAAAAGGAGAAAGTGGAATAAATATGGGAAGTGTCCCTCTATTCCTCTATTCCCTCTATTCCCCCTCTATTCCCTCCAAAAAGTTACCGAATTATTGAGCTAGTACATCCGGCTGTTTCATTGGATTTGTTGGTGAGATCTCTGTTGACTTTGGGGGCTTCTGAAAAAGATTTGGCAAAAGTCATAGCGGCAGCAAATTAAATGCCGCCCAAATCGCTTGAGAGGGACTGGGCAAAGCCGTGCCGTTTTTGTAGGGCATATCTTCACCGAAGTTTTATTGCCGATTGATATCAAAATTCCTGGCTGCGAGGATACCTCCCTCCTCATCCACCCTTTGGAGCAGGATCAATCCAAGGACAAAGAAGGAGATTACCGCCAGTATCGCTATTCTCTGACTACCTGTCCATGCCGATATAACCCCGAAAACAAAGGGGCCTAAGACAGCAGAAAACTTTCCGCTTATCCCATAAAATCCAAAGAACTCAGCATCTTTATCTCTGGGAGTTAAAAGCCCCATCATGGATCTGCTCGCTGATTGGCTGGAGCCCATGGCAATGCCTGCTAACATCCCGATAGCAAAGAAAACAGATTTATCTTCTACAAAATATGCCCCGATTACCACAACACACCAGATTAAAAGAGTTATCCCGATAGTTCTTTTGGGGAGGAGTTTATCTGCAAGCCAGCCAAATAAGATAGCTCCCACAATGCCGGCAGTTTGAACCATTATGTAAAAGATTATCAGCTCTGAGATATTCATGTGCAAAGTGTTCTTGGCATAAATAGTGCTGAAATATATAACTGTCGTGATACCATCAGTATAAATAAAGTATGACAATAGGTACTTTGTCAGCTCTTTGAATTGTTTTACATTCCTGAAGGTATCCCGCAATCTTCTAAACCCCATAACGATATACGGAGTGTTCCTATCCACCATTGATTTCCCCTTTCTCTCCTTAAGGAAGAAGAAGATTGGTAGGGAAAAAACCAGGTAAAATACGGCGGATAGGAGAAATGTTAATCTGACATTTGGCAGATTCCATTCCTCAAACCCCCCTGATAGAAATGGTTTGCATATAAATATTGTGACAATTGCCCCCAGATATCCCAGTGCCCATCCATATCCGGATATTCGTCCGAATTTTTCCTGGGTAGTAATCTCAGGTAAGAAAGCATTGTAAAATACATTTCCACCCTCAAAGCCAATATTAGCGATTATGAAGAAGATCGTTCCCTCTAAGATCATTCCTTCCTTCACGAAGAAGAGCATGCCCCCGAATACAATGCACAAGAGGGCAAAGAAGACAAGGAACTTCTTTTTTGCCTGGGCCTGGTCAGCAATGGCGCCTAAAACAGGTGAAAGAAGGGCGACCACAACCATTGATATAGAGCCATTGAGTCCCCACAGGAAATCAGCCTTATTTTCCAGACCTTTGCCGACTATATCCCTGAAATACACAGAATAGACAAAGGTAACGATCATCACTGTAAAGGAGGTATTGGCAAAGTCATAGAGCATCCAGGAAAACAGCTCTAATCTGGTGGACCTTTTAAAGCTCATAATTTTTTCCTTAATCCCTTGAATCCTTTTCATCTACCAGCTCTTTGGGAGATGGTTACTACTCAAGTAGGAACAGAGGAAGAGAGCACCAAAGGCACAAAGTAGGGAAAAAACAACGAAACGACCCCACTCTGCTTTGTGTCTATGTGCCTTTGCCACTTTGTGCCTGAGTAGTTACGGGAGATGAATCTTATTTGAATATTGAATTTTAATGTAAATAATCGGCAAGTCAAATATTTTTTCCTTGACCTGAAAAAAAATTGTGCTGGTCTAAACACCTCTGTCCTTGAGCCTTCCTGTAAAGGCATAAGCTTTTATTCCAAGACTTTTCCCCTTGACTTCACCTCTTGCGGGATGCTATATTTTAGCATATTTAAATGAATCGGATTAATGGTATTCTGATCGCTTAAACGGTTACAAAGCATTAGGGGAGACAGAGAATGTTTAGGGAAGATGAAATAATAGAGATTAAAAGAGATAGGGAAAAATGGGAAGAGAAACTTGAGAAGGGTCTAGCCAAAGCCCCTGAAATAAACGAGAGATTTTCTACTGTTTCTGATATGGAGATAGGCAGACTGTATACCCCCGAAGACATTCAGGGATTTGACTTCCAAAGAGAGATGGGGTTCCCGGGTGAGTATCCATTCACTCGAGGGGTTCAACCTTCGATGTACAGAGGAAGACACTGGACTATGAGGATGTTTTCGGGTTTTGGGTCTGCAGAGGATACCAATAAGAGATACCATTATCTGCTATCCCAGGGACAAACAGGTCTCAGTGTTGCGTTTCACATGCCTACCCTCATGGGGTACGATTCAGACTCCCCTTTGGCGAGGGGTGAGGTGGGCAAATGCGGAGTTGCCATTGATACTCTGAAGGATATGGAGATCCTTTTCCATGGGATTCCCCTGGACCAGGTTACTACCTCCATGACTATAAACCCCCCTGCTGCTATCCTCCTGGCAATGTATATAGCAGTAGCGGAAAAGCAAGGAGTAAACAAGAAACAGATTGGCGGAACCATTCAGAATGACATGCTTAAGGAGTTTATAGCACAAAAGACCTTTATGTGTCCTCCTAAGCCTTCGGTAAGGGTTATAGTGGATACTATTGAGTACTGTACAAAAGAGGTTCCGCTCTGGAATACCATAAGTATTAGTGGATACCATATCAGAGAGGCAGGGTCCACAGCGGTACAGGAGTTGGCTTTTACCCTGGCTGATGGGATAGGTTATGTACAGGCAGCCATTGAAAGGGGATTGGATGTGGACAGCTTTGCCCCAAGGCTCTCCTTTTTTTTCAATGCCCACATAGATTTCTTTGAAGAAATAGCCAAGTACCGTGCTGCCAGAAGAATCTGGGCAAGAGTGATGAAGGAAAGATTCAAGGCAAAGAATCCCCGTTCGTGGCTTTTACGATTTCACACGCAAACGGCAGGATGTTCTTTGACTGCTCAGCAGCCTTACAATAACGTGGTAAGGACTGCTTTTGAAGCCCTGGCAGCAGT
>PFIF01000246.1 GCA_002782605.1 Deltaproteobacteria bacterium CG_4_8_14_3_um_filter_43_13
GTGATCTCTCCTTATACCTGGAAAGATTATGCTCTAGGTACCCTTGGGGTAATTGGACCAACCAGGATGAACTATTGTGATGTCGTTCCAATAGTCAATTATACTGCTAAAATGGTCAGTAAAATAATGGATACAAGATACTAAATGTCAAGTCAGTCCTGTAAAAGGACAACAGAAATCAAGCCTTTAACTGGGGCAGTAATCAGGATGGAAGTAATGAATGAAAAAGAACCGGGCAACAAGCCCAAAAAAGGCAAAAAAGTAGAGACAGGGAGTCAGGTTACAAAAGAGGAGGAGGAAGAGAAGGAAGACCGGGAAGAAGAATTGAAAAAACAGCTTCAGGCCAGAGAGAAAGAGGCAGCAGAAAATTTCGACAGATTGTTGCGAACACGGGCCGAATTTGAGAATTATAAAAAAAGGATGGAGAGAGAGAGGGCAGATACAATAAAGTTCTGTAATGAGAACCTTATAAGGGATATGTTGCCTATCGTTGACAACCTGGAGATGGCATTAAAGCATGGGGAAAATTCTAGTCCCAATAATTCAAAACCCCTGGTTGAAGGGGTAGAGATGGTCTTAAACCAATTGATGAAGAGTCTGGAAAAATTCGGTGTTACCAGTTTTTCTTCCGTTGGAGAAAAATTTGACCCCAATCGGCATGAAGCAATGATGCAAGTTGAAAGCGATGAGCACGAGGTCAATTCCGTTGTTTCAGAGTTCCGGAAGGGCTACTTTTTAAAAGATAGGCTTCTTAGGCCGGCAAAGGTTACAGTTACTGCATCACGTGTAAAATCAGGTACAGAGAATGGTCCGCCAGAGGCGGAGTAGCAAATGAGGATAAAACAACAACTAGTGGAATGTCCCTTTAATACCTTTACTATGAATTACTATAAATATTCCCTCCCCCTTGATGGGGGAGGGGCAGGGTGGGGGTGAAGAATCGCTATGTTGCCCCCTCCCCTTAATCCCCTCCCACCAAGGGAGGGGAGACATTTTTGGTAAAGTTATTTATGAGTCAAAGCACTAGCGTAACTACTCAGGTAAATAAACTGAAGGTGGAAGACTGTTAGTCCGCCTCTGGCGGATTCAGCCTTCGGTCTTCAGCCAAACAGCCTGTTTATCAATCAGTCAATGAATATAACTGCTGAGTGAAGTAAGGAGGAAAATATGGGGAAAGTAATAGGGATTGATTTAGGGACCACCAATTCATGTGTAGCTATTATGGAAGGTGGAGACCCCAAAGTTATTACTAATGCAGAAGGTAGTAGAACAACACCGTCTATGGTTGCATTTACAGACAGTGGGGAAAGGTTGGTTGGGCAAATAGCCAAAAGACAGGCAATAACCAACCCTGAAAATACTGTTTTTGCTGTCAAGAGGCTTATTGGCAGGAAATATGATTCAAAAGAAGTCCAGACGGACATACCCAATCTTCCGTATAAGATTTCGAAAGGGAAAAAAGGAGATGCTCAGGTTAATATAAGAGGCAAAGACTACAGTTCAGCAGAGATCTCCGCAATGATCTTACAGAAGATGAAGCAGACCGCAGAGGACTATCTCGGTGAAAAGGTCACTGAGGCAGTAATTACCGTCCCGGCATATTTTAACGATAGTCAGCGCCAGGACACAAAGGATGCCGGAAGGATTGCAGGATTGAACGTTCTAAGGATAATAAACGAACCAACCGCAGCGTCCTTAGCTTATGGTCTTGACAAAAAAAAGGATGAGAAGATTGCCGTATTTGATCTGGGGGGAGGAACCTACGATATATCAATCCTGGAGATTGGGGATGGCGTCTTTGAAGTAAAGGCGACCAACGGTGATACCCACCTGGGTGGAGAGGATTTTGACCTCAGAATTATTGACTACTTAGCCGCTGAGTTTAAGAAAGATCAGGGGATTGATCTGAGACAGGACAAGATGGCACTGCAAAGATTGAAAGAGGCAGCGGAAAAGGCAAAACATGAACTATCCACATCCACGGAGACAGATGTCAACCTGCCCTTTATAACAGCAGATGCCAGCGGCCCTAAACATCTTAATATTAAACTTACACGGGCAAAGCTGGAGCAATTAGTGGACGACTTAATTGAGAAGGTAGTACCCCCATGTATGACTGCCTTGAAAGATGCTGGAATAAAACCCTCTGATATCGATGAGGCTATCCTTGTGGGTGGAATGACCAGAATGCCAAAGGTTCAGCAAAAGGTAAGAGAAATATTTGGCAAGGAGCCTCATAGGGGTGTAAACCCTGATGAAGTAGTTGCTGTTGGGGCGGCCATACAGGCCGGTGTTCTGAGGGGTGACGTGAAAGATGTGCTCCTCCTTGATGTTACACCTCTTTCCCTGGGTATCGAAACCCTGGGAGGTATATTCACTAAACTCATTGAGAAAAACACTACCATTCCTACCAAGAAGAGCCAGACCTTCTCTACAGCCGAAGATAACCAACCGGCAGTGAGTATCCATGTATTGCAAGGGGAGCGTGAAATGGCACAGTACAACAAGACGCTTGGCAGATTTGAATTGCTTGGGATCCCCCCTGCCCCCCGGGGAATGCCCCAGATCGAGGTAACCTTCGATATCGACGCTAATGGAATCGTCCATGTGTCTGCCAGGGATTTAGGAACAGGTAAAGAGCAATCAATAGAGATTACTGCCTCCAGCGGACTTACAGAAGAAGAGATCAAGAACATGATAAAAGAGGCAGAGGTACATTCCGAGGACGACAAAAATAAGAGAGCTTTGGCTGAAGCTCGGAATCAGGCTGATACCCTTATTTATACTACAGAAAAAACCCTGAAAGAGCACGGAGACAGTATTGATGCAGCCGAAAAACAAAACATAGAGGACGCTATTGCAAAAGTAAAGAGAGAGATGGAAGGTTCGGATGCAAATGCCATCAAAAATGCCTGCGAAGAACTGGGCAAAGCATCCCATAAATTGGCAGAAAGTATGTATGCCAAGGCATCTCAAGCTGCAGGCGCTGATTCCTCAAAAACACAGACCGATGAAGATGCGGGGAAACCCTCAGATGAAAATGTGGTCGATGCCGACTTTGAAGAGGTAAAGGACGATAAATAGAACCTTATCCACCCTTGTTGTTATACTACTCACTTTTTTGTTTGCCGGTTCTGCTATAGGTGTAGATGAAACCGAGCGCATTAAAATTTACTTTAGCCCTAATGGCAACTGCGAAAAGGCGATAATTGAAGAAATTGGAAGGGCCAAAAGCTGCATCCACATAGCGATGTTTAACTTCACAAACGGCCGCATAGCAAGGGAGCTTGTGAAGGTCTACAAACAAGGAATAGACATAAAGGTTATTGCGGACATGGAAAGTTCTTTAGATGATTATTCCAAAGGCAGGTTCCTTGAGAATAAAGGTATAAGCATTAAATACAGGAAAGGACCCAATAGAAATAATCCAGGCGATGAGACCGGCTTGATGCACAATAAATTTGCCGTCATTGATGGGAAGGTAGTCATTACCGGATCTTATAACTGGACAACTTCAGCAGAGAAATGGAATTACGAAAATTTGCTAATCATACCGTCTGCTAGAGTGGCCGAGCTTTTCGAGAGAGAATTCAATAGGCTCTGGATAAAAAAGTGAAACGCTTAGGATTTTCCCCCAAACACCTTGGCTACCCATATACTCAATTCATATAACAGAAAAAGAGGAACAGCCATTATTAATTGGTTTACTGCATCTGGAGTAGGAGTAACTATTGCAGCAACGATAAAGATAATTACAATGGCGTATTTTCTTTTAGAGGGTAGCATCTTAGCATCAACTACCCCAATCTTCGTTAAAAAAAAGACAAAGAGAGGTAGTTCAAATACGATCCCGAAGGCAAAAAGTAACCCTATAGATAAAGAGAGATACTCCTTGACAGAGGGCAATGGCCGTATAGTCTCAGTAGCAAAACTCATAAGGTATTTAAAGGCAGAAGGGAAAGCCACAAAATAACCAAAAAGTGCCCCTCCAACAAAGAATATTGTTGAAAAGAGAACAAAAGGAAAGACATACCTCTTCTCTATTTCGTGAAGGCCAGGGGAAACAAAAGACCATATCTGATAGAGAACCACCGGACTCGCAATAAAGATGCCGGTCAGTAGCGATACCTTTAAGTAAGCAGAGAAGGCTTCTGTCAATCCTGTAAAGACCAACGACCCTCCGGGTGGTAGCACATCTAAAAGGGGTTTCATTAAGATTTTGAGTATTTCCTCTTTAAAAGTGTAGGAGGCAAGAAACCCAATACCTACTGCGATAAAACAGACGATCAACCTTCTCCTTAACTCCTCAAGATGAGAAGTAAAGGGGAGCTTTTCATCAGCCACTTAGCTTGCTACCTCCTGTCCCCTCTTTATCTTCTTCTATCATTTTTTTCTTTGTTGTCTGAGCTTCCAAAGTTTCTTCCTTATCTTTAGCTTCCTCTACCCCTATCGTTTCCGTAACATTTCTTACTATCTCTTTATAGTCCTTAAACAATTCCTCTTTTTGATTAGCTAGCTCCCCTTTAATATCCAACTCCTCTTTAACCTCTTCGGCAGCCCTTTTAAACTCTGTTAACCCCCTTGCTAGTGTCCTGGCTAGATCAGGCAATTTCTTTGGGCCTATAAATATCAAAGCAATTATAAAGATTACTATAAGTTCCGGAATTCCAATCCCAAACATCCTCTTATCCTATGATATTGGTTTTACAAACTAATGCTTTGACTCATAAATAACTTTACCAAAAATGTCTCCCCTCCCTTGGTGGGAGGGGATTAAGGGGAGGGGGCAACATAGCGA
>PFIF01000270.1 GCA_002782605.1 Deltaproteobacteria bacterium CG_4_8_14_3_um_filter_43_13
CTCCCACCAAGGGAGGGGAGACATTTTTGGTAAAGTTATTTATGAGTCAAAGCACTATAGTTAGCTTTTAACAGATATTTTCATGTTACTAAAAGGAGGGAACCCCCCCATGGTGGAAAAGTTAGAGAAGATATGGATGGATGGGAGATTTGTTGATTGGGACGACGCCAACATACATATTTTAACCCATACTTTACATTACGGCTTAGGGGCATTTGAAGGCATTAGATGTTACCTGTGCGATGATGGAAGTTCTGCAATCTTCAAATTAAAAGAACATGTAGACCGTTTTTTCAACTCTGCCCATATTGGACAGATTGATATCCCTTTTAGCAAGGAAGAGATAACCAATGCGATTATAGAAACCGTCAAGATCAATGGCTTAAAAGAGAGCTACATTAGGCCTATTGTATTTATCGGTGACGGAGCTATGGGTATCCATCCACAAAACAACCCTATAAGAGTTGCTATTGCTGTTTGGCAATGGGGGGCTTATTTGGGTGATGAAGGGCTGAAGAACGGAATTAGGGTTAAAACCTCATCGTTTACTCGTCATCATGTTAATATTATGATGACCAAGGCAAAGATATGCGGAAATTATGTAAATTCGGTCTTGGCCAAAAGAGAAGTTACGCAGGATGGTTATGATGAAGCGGTCATTCTAGACCCTGAGGGATACGTCTGTGAAGCTACAGGTGAAAATATCTTTATTATCCATAAGGGAGATTTGAAGACCCCACCCCTTACATCTGTGTTGCCTGGAATTACAAGGGCATCAGTTATATCTATTGCTTTGGATAGAGGAATAAGGGTGATTGAGGAGAGGTTCACCCGAGATGAACTATATGTCGCTGATGAGGCATTCTTCACTGGAACAGCGGCAGAGATTACTCCTATAAGAGAGGTGGATAATAGAAGCATCGGTAACGGTAAGCCTGGTGAAATTACCCAAACCCTTCAGAATATATTCTTCGATATAATACGTGGGAAACAAGAGAAATATAAGAAGTGGTTGACGTATATTTGACAGGTTAGTTCAACAATGCGTTGCAATAGGGATGTTGGATTTTAGAGTATATTGTTTAGACAGAAGGAGTCCTTCTATATGCCCCTCTATCGGACCGAGGCCGTTGTTATTCGTTCTATGGATTTCAGCGAGTCCGATAAGATCGTAACCTTCTTCACTCGAGATTTTGGGAAATTGAGAGGTATTGCAAAAGGGGCGAAAAAGAGCAAAAAGAGGTTTAGCAATACTCTTGAGTTGTTTTCCTATATCAGCCTTCTTTTCTTCCAAAAAGAAAACCTGGAGTTGGCAAGGATAAATAATTGTAGCATTATTAAAGCACATATAGAAATCTATAAAGATATCGAAAAGATGGCATATGGAAGCTATTTTATTGAGTTGATTAATGAATTGGTTGGTGAGAGAGAAAAGAATAATGAGGTTTTTAATCTTCTGGTTGATTCATTGTCCATGGTTAACGGTCATAAACCTGGCGAAGAAATTGCGAGGATATTTGAGATCCGTCTCCTCTCTCTTGTTGGGTATCAACCTCAATTGCAGGGGTGTTTGACATGCGGGCATAGACTTTCTAATGGCGAGATGTTCTGGTTCAGTTCAGTTAAAGGGGGGGTAGTTTGCAACAGGTGTTCACATGGACAGGGAAACCTATCTCCCATATCTCCAGGAACTTTGAAGATACTGCTTTTAGCCAGAGATATGGACTTACGAAAAATTCATCGGCTGATATTTTCAAAGCAGGCGCTAATAGAGAGTAAAGAGGCCATCACCAATTTTATACAGTACCAAATGGGAAAAGAACCTAATTCTATGAAATTTTTAAAGAAAATCCATGGATTAGGTTAGCTTGAGAGAGCAAAGCTCCAGAAGATATGGTTGATTATAATAACTCTGAGGATAGAAAGGAATGCCGGGTTCAAAGCAAGTCTTTTACTATAAAGAACAAACTGGGTATCCATGTCCGGCCCGCAACTCAGCTTGTTAAAACGGCCAATAAATTTGTTTCAGATATTAGCATTAAAAAAGATGGGCTGGAGATTGATGGCAAGGGTATAATGGGAATATTAATGTTAGCCGCTTCACAAGGAAGTGAGATTGTTATAAGAGCTGAAGGCAGAGATGCCAGAGAAGCCATAGAGGAATTGGGCCGTCTAATAGAGGGAAGATTTGGAGAAGAATAGGGATGGAACCTAAAAGGAAGGAAGACCATGTTGTAAAAGGTATCGGGGGCTCTCCTGGAATAGTTATTGGGAAGGCTCAACTAATTAAGCGAGACAGGATAGATATATTTGCATATCGACTTATTGATGAAGCTGAGGTGCCGGGAGAGGAGAGGCGTTTTAAAATCGCTGTTGAAGAGTCAAAGGAGCAGTGTTTAAAGGTAAAGGATAATATCCTCAGTCAGGATGCCAAAGAGGTGGTTTATATTATCGATGCGCAGCTTATGATACTTGAAGACAGAATGCTTATTGACGAAACCATAAGGAGGATAAGAGAAGAAAAAATCAATGCCGAATGGGCATTGGAGATTATCCTGCAAAAGCTTAGAGGTGCCTTCAAAAATATAGATGATGAGTATTTGAGTGAAAGAAAGAGTGATGTTGATTATATTGGAGAAAGGATTGTTAGAAATCTCTTAGGAAAGAAGCAGGATAGTATTTCTGATTTAAAAGAAAAGGTTATTATTGTTGCCCATGATTTGTCGCCGGCTGATACAGCACAGATGACAAGGGATAAGGTTATTGGGTTTGCAACCGATATAGGCGGGAAGACATCTCATACGGCAATTATGGCAAGGGCGTTGGAGATTCCGGCTGTGGTTGGTTTGGAAAGGATTACCCAGGATGTAGAGATAGGGGACTCCATTATAATTGATGGTAATACAGGCATAGTGTTAATCAACCCCACAAAGACGGTACTGAATGAGTATTTAGAGAAAAAGCGAATTTATGAAAGATTAGAAAAAGAACTATTCAAATATAAAGACCTGCCTGCTCAGACGCTGGATGGTTATAGGATTAAGGTTGTAGCAAACATAGAATTGATTGAAGAGATTCCGTCGGTTTTGGAACATGGGGCAGAAGGGATAGGTTTATACAGAACCGAGTTTTTATACCTGGGACGAAAGGAACTCCCATCGGAGGAAGAACAGTTTCAGACTTACAAGAGTGTTGTAGAGCGATTACACTCCTATACGACCATACGAACTATGGACATTGGTGGAGATAAATTCATTTCTCATCTCGATCTGGCTAAAGAGATGAATCCTGCTATGGGCCTCAGGGCCATTAGATTTTGCCTAAAAGAAGTTGGTATATTCAAGACCCAGTTGAGAGCGATTTTAAAGGCCAGCAACTACGGTAAGATTAAGATTATGTTTCCTATGATTTCAGGGGTTAGTGAGATCCTTCAAACAAAAGAGATATTAGAAGGGGTAAAATTAGAGCTGAAAAACGAGGGGATTCCCTTCGACTCTGATATCAAGATTGGGATAATGATAGAGATCCCATCAGCCGTTACCCTGGCTGATATCTTGGCTAAAGAAGTAGACTTTTTTAGCATTGGGACCAATGATCTCATCCAATATTCGCTGGCAATCGATCGAGTAAACGAGCATGTAGCCTATCTTTACGAACCCCTGCATCCAGCGGTCTTAAGAGTGATAAAGCATGTGGTTGACTGTGGACATAATGCAGGCATCAAGGTAGGAATGTGTGGAGAGATGGCTGGAGAACCATTATATATCCCTATTCTTCTGGGAATGGGTTTGGATGAATTGAGCATGAATGCCCTGTCGGTTTTAGGGGTTAAGAAGATCATACGTTCTATAACATACAGAGAGTCAAGAGAACTCTTGGACAGCATTATGGGGTTTTCAACCGCTTCTGAGATCAAGTCCTTTGTTAAGGAAGAGATGATAAAGCGCTTCCCCATGGAATTTAAGGATTTGAGGAATGCAAACTGAACTTTTTACAAAGCCATCACCATCAAGATTGAGGAGGATATTTTTATGTCAATGAGCAGATTTTTATTTACTTCAGAATCGGTAACAGAAGGCCATCCTGATAAGATAGCCGATCAAATCTCTGATTCTATTTTGGATGCAATTATTGCTCAGGACCCTAATGGGCGGGTTGCCTGCGAAACCATGGTTACAACGGGAATGGCAATAATAGCAGGAGAGGTTACCACTTCTTGTTACGTGGATATGCCTCAGATAGTCAGGGAGACAATCAAAGAGATTGGGTATAACGATTCATCCATGGGTTTTGACTGGGAGACATGTGCGGTAATTACCTCTATTGATCAGCAGTCGCCCGATATAGCCCTTGGTGTAAATTCATTCGATGGGAAAGAGCAGGGGGCGGGTGATCAGGGTTTGATGTTTGGTTATGCCTGCAATGAAACCCCTGAGTTGATGCCCATGCCTATAACCTATGCCCATAAACTAACAATGAGATTGGCACAGGTTAGAAAAGAAGGCATAGTAGACTTCCTGAGACCAGATGGAAAATCCCAGGTCACTATCGAGTATATAGATGATAAACCTATAAGGATTGATGCAGTAGTTGTATCTTCTCAGCATACTCCGGATGTTAAATACCAGTTGTTGAGGGAAGGCATAATCGAAGAGGTTATAAAAAAGGTTATTCCAAAAGATCTCTTAGATGAGAAGACCAAGTATTACATTAACCCAACAGGACGATTTGTTGTTGGCGGTCCCCAAGGTGATTGTGGTTTGACCGGCAGAAAGATAATCGTGGACACCTATGGTGGACAGGGGGGCCATGGGGGTGGAAGCTTTTCTGGGAAGGACCCCTCTAAAGTCGATAGAAGTGCCTCATACATGGCCCGTTATATAGCTAAGAATCTGGTAGCAGCAGGTCTGGCAAGGAAATGCGAGGTTCAACTGGCCTATGCGATTGGTGTAGCGGAGCCTGTTTCAGTGATGATAAATACCAATGGGACAGGCGCTATACCAACGGACAGGATTGCCGATATAGTTATGGAACATTTTTCTATGAAGCCTGCGGCTATAATAGAAAAACTGGATCTGTTAAGACCCATATACAAAAAAACCGCATGTTATGGTCATTTTGGAAGGCTGGACCCTGATTTTACGTGGGAAAAGACCGACAAGGTTGACGCTTTGAGAAAGGCTGCTGGTATATAAGATCACAGTTTACGGTTTGCAGTTAACAGTTGGCAAAAATGCTTCAAGCTTTATATAACAGTGGGCTTAAGCCTGCTGTTATAATTACCGTGAACTGTAAACTGAGAACCGTGAACGCTTTAAATATAAGGAGGTTGGAGTGGATTTTGATATAAAGGATATAAACCTTGCAGAAAAAGGAAGGCTCAGAATCGAGTGGGCAAACCAGAGCATGCCCGTTTTAAACTTAATACAGAAGAGGTTCGAAAAGGAAAAACCGTTGAAAGGGATAAGATTGGGCGCCTGTCTTCATGTTACAACGGAAACTGCCAGTTTGATGAGAACTTTGAAGGCTGGGGGAGCAAAGGTTTCCCTTTGTGCATCTAACCCTCTTAGTACCCAGGATGATGCCGCCGCATCTTTAGTAAAGGATTATGAGATTCCGGTATATGCCAGGAAGGGAGAAGACAACGACACCTATTACAGGCACATCAATGCGGTACTGGATATGAAACCTATGATTACCATGGATGATGGAGCTGATCTGGTTTCCACTTTACACTCTCAAAGAACAGAATTAATTGATGGTATAGTTGGGGGGACTGAGGAAACTACCACTGGCATCATAAGGCTTCGAAGCATGGCAGAAAAAGGGGTATTGAAATTTCCTATTGTAGCGGTCAATGATGCAGATACAAAACACTTCTTCGATAACCGTTACGGAACTGGACAGAGCACCATCGATGGAATTATTCGTGCTACAAACCGTCTCCTGGCAGGGGCGGTCTTTGTGGTTTGTGGATACGGCTGGTGTGGCAGGGGTGTGGCTATGAGGGCAAGGGGGATGGGTGCCAATGTAATAGTGACTGAAGTAGACTCTTTAAGGGCTCTAGAGGCTGTTATGGATGGATACAGGGTGATGCCGATTGCAGATGCAGCCAAAATAGGAGATATTTTCTGTACTCTTACGGGTGACATCAATGTTATAAGAACAGAACATTTCCTGACAATGAAAGATGGCGCTATCGTATCTAACTCCGGTCATTTTAATGTGGAACTGGAACTGCAAGGGCTGGAAAAAATCAGTAAAAACAAAAGAAGGATTAGAGATTTTATTGATGAGTACACCCTATCCAGTGGTCATAGGATAAATGTACTTGCTGAGGGAAGGCTTATTAATCTTGCTTCAGCAGAGGGACATCCATCAAGTGTTATGGATATGAGCTTTGCAAATCAAGCATTATCAGCAGAGTATTTGACTAACAATAATCAGACGCTTGAGGACAGGGTATATAGGGTCCCTATAGAAATAGACCAGCTGATAGCAAAACTCAAGCTCCTGTCCATGGGTATAGAGATAGATACCTTAACAGAAGAACAGGAACGATACCTAGCATCATGGGATATGGGGACATAAGCCATAAAAGAGGATGGAAATTTTTCATTTTTCAGGGCGGACTAAGTATATCAATAGTTTATCCGATATTCAAATGTTGCTATAAAATTTAATTTGTTAATCTCCATCGTCTGTGGAATTGGATAGTAAGGGGCTGCAAGTCTAACTGCATTAAAAGCTTCGTTATCAAGAATCGGAAATCCAGAGGACTGTAACAGTTGAAGCCCAGCAAGATCGCCATTTCTTAAAATTGAAAATATCAAGGTTAGTTTTCCCTTCATTTCTTCTTTTTTTGCCTTGTAGGGATACTCCCATGCCAATTCAATCTTCCTTTTGATCTCAGAGGAATAAGGAATATATTTTGGGTTCCTGGTATTCAACAGGATTGTGTCTTCTCTTTTGGGATATGAGGGTTTCCTGTTTTTATAACCCTCAATAATATTATTTGACCCAATATGAATAGAGGTTAACTGGAGTGATTTTTCTACCGAGTGTTTAGCAAATTTGGCATTTGAGGATTTTTCTTTAGGTTTAGAAGATAGAGGGGGTATCTCTACTGTGAGAGTGTGACCTTTAATGGGTTTGAAGGAAAGGTTACCTACAAGAAAAATGATACATAGATGAACGGTAATAGAAATAATCAGGAATACTTTGAAGCCCTGTTTTTCCATAGGCAAAATTATACCATCTAAATTTGATGAAGTCATAAAAAGTCAAAAATCAGACGGCACAGTAAAAAGCTTCAGATGCAAGGCGCGCAAATCCGAAGGAATGAGGCGTACTTACCTGTACGCTGCAATGACTGAGGATGCAGCGCAACGCCGCAGATGGACTTTTTACGAAGCCGTCAATTTTTTTATTCTTAATTCGCTTATTAACTTTTGCCCAACTCTGCGTAGTTAAGAAGCTATCCTCCATATCGTCAACCATACTCCTGTTATAACGCTCTCCTTCCACCTCTCCTTCTATTCCGCAGGAAAGGAAGTATTCGAAGTTTGGCCTCAGTTCCTGTTTAAACAAAAAGCGCCTCCCCTCTTTGCTCCTTACATTCTTGGAGATTCAAGAAAGACGCCCTCATAAACGCTCCTTTTTGATTAGGGTTTACAAACTTATATCTGTCATTCAACTATACGCTTACCTATACCTCAATTATCAGGTAAAATCCAGTCTTTTCTCTGCTGCCATTTTGTTGCCATAACAACCCAAAACAGCAAGAAAGAAGGGATACCCTAAAGATTGTTTGTTCCTTCACCGAAATTTATTATCTATATATTGTGCCGGACTGCAAGATTTCTACTATATATTGTATTTTTGTCTTGACTTTTTTGATTTTCTTGCTATAGATACACTCATTATCAATTGAGTGTGACGGAGGAGAATGGAAACTGGCTAAAAGAAAAGTCTATTATGTGATTCCACATCCAGATGGAAAATGAGATGTCAAAAAAAGAATGGGGGACAAAGAGATCCCGGGTATTTTTTGTTTGACAAAATCCAGTTGCTTGTGTAGATAGTGATTAATTTGTAAATATACGTGGGCGATTAACTCAGCGGGAGAGTGCTACCTTCACACGGTAGAAGTCACTGGTTCGAACCCAGTATCGCCCACCAATATTTTGGTTCATCTCCCAAAGAGCTGGTCGATGAAAAGGATTCAAAGGGTCAAGGGTTCGAGCGAAATAATGGTACTTTTTAGGACAAAAAGGAGGATTAAAGTCATGAAAACGGGAGGAGGGTTCTTATAGTGGCAGAACAAATCATTAAAGGTTTTACGCTGCAAAGCAGTAGTGATCCTTCCTTTTTACGAAAGGAGGAAGATACTATCCCAGAGGACGAACCTCCCAGTTCCGCCGGGGAGTCTCAAGGTGCAGCCAGTAAAAAGATTGAATCGAGGTCAAATCTGAGGCTTGTCTTCAGCAGGGAGGAAAATGATGATTCATGGAGAGGCCTTCTGGCGCGAAGTATTACCAAGGCGGTAGACCTGCCGAAACATCTGTGTATGGATGCCATCACAGTCCACGATGTTACTCGCCGTTATCCGATGCGTATCAATCCCTATTATTTGAGTCTTATCAAGGAGCCCAATGATCCTCTGTGGCTACAGGCAGTTCCTGATTTCAGGGAACTCAATGACCCTCTTGGTCTTGAGGATCCCCTGAATGAAGAAGAACAGAGTCCTGTCCCTAACATAACACATAGGTATCCAGACAGGGTTTTGTTTCTTGTTTCCAGCCAATGCGCGATGTATTGCCGTTTCTGTACAAGGAAACGGAAAGTTGGGCGATCCCTGACGGTGACGGAAGAGACTATTGCTTTGGGTATCGAATACATCGGGAGGCACAGAGAGGTGAGAGACGTTCTCCTTTCAGGAGGGGACCCCCTATTGCTTACAGATAAATCCATAGAACATATATTAAAGGCATTGAGGCAGATTCCACATGTAGAGATCATCCGAATTGGAACAAGGGTTCCCTGCACTCTTCCCCAGAGGATTACAATAAGACTGGTCAATATGCTCAAAAAGTACCATCCTCTTTACATTAATACCCACTTCAACCACCCCATTGAGATTACTCCTGAGGCCGCAAAGGCTTGTGGACGTCTTGCTGATGCGGGTATCCCGCTGGGTTGCCAGACTGTCATACTTAGAGGGGTTAACGACGATGCAGCCATTATGAAGCAGCTCATGCAAGGACTCTTACGCATCAGGGTCAGGCCCTATTATCTCTATCAGGCAGATTTGACACAGGGTACCGGGCACTTCCGAACCCCAGTTGATAAGGGGCTTGAGATTATAGAGGCATTAAGGGGACATACATCAGGGCTTTGCGTGCCGACTTTTGTTGTAGATGTTCCAGGGGGAGGGGGGAAGACCCCTCTTCTACCCAACTACCTCCTTCGAAGAGAAGAGGATACCCTGGTACTAAGGAATTACCAGAATAATGTCTATTCGTATCCCTTTGCAACAGGAGAGGGAGAAATTAGAACAGACAATGCGGCTGCTTGGGAAGGTAATCATGAGGATTGGGCTTACTTTTAATCTCAGGAAAAGCTATGAACCTCAGGCTTCCGACCCCCCAGATCGTTATGTGGAATTCGATTCGGAAGAGACTATCGAGGCTATCAGGGCAACCCTGGAATGCCTTGGTCATGATGTGGCGCTGATCGGCGATGTAAAGAGCCTACTTTCCTTTTTACCGACTTCTGAACCAGGCATGGTCTTCAACATCGCTGAGGGTATGGAGGGCCGTTCCAGGGAGGCTCAGATTCCTGCTATACTGGAGGCCTTTTGCATCCCTTATACCTTCTCCGACCCTTTGACCCTTGCCCTGTCTCTCCATAAAGGTATGACGAAGGTGGTTATAAAAAGTGAAGGGATTCCTACACCAGATTTTTACTTGGTGGAAGAGATTGCAGAGGTTAATGGCAATTTACCATTTCCTCTCTTCATCAAGCCGGCATACGAGGGAACGGCAAAGGGGGTCGATACCAGGTGTCTGGTGAAGGATGTCGATTCCCTTCATCGGGAGGTTTCAAGGCTCCTTTCCCTTTATTGTCAGCCAGTCCTGGTGGAACGCTACCTTCCCGGCGAGGAGTATACGGTAGGGATTCTGGGAACAGGGAGGAATGCCAGGGTTTTGGGTATGATGCAGGTGATTGTTCGTGACAAAAACCAGGGGAATATCTACACCCAGATTGCCAAGGAGGAATGTGAGGATCGGGTTGCATATATTCCTGGTGAAATGACTCCAGTGGAAATAAGGCAACAGATAGAGACTATTTCCCTGAAGGCGTATCAGATTTTGGGATGCCGTGATGCCGGGAGGGTTGATATCCGTTGTGATGAATTCGGCAACCCCTATTTCTTAGAGATTAATCCCTTGGCCGGCTTACATCCCACACATTCGGACCTTTGCATTATAGCCAATCAGGTGGGAATGAGCTACACGGAACTCATAGAGGCGATCCTTGCCTCGGCTGTTAATCGGTATTCAAGTAGGGACATGATGCACTGTACCCCTACTCTCAATCAAGGTAAGATATAACTGTGGAGAGAAGGGCAATTGGCATTGTATATAACGAACCGGTTTTAACAGGGCATCCCTTTTCAGAGGCATCCATGGATGTCCTCGCTCAGGTGGAGGCTGTGGAAATTGCCCTTCGGGATATTGGCATTTCATCTGTTCGCATCCCTTTCACTAATGATGTAGCTCTATTTGTCCAAAGGGTGGATGAAGAAGGAATAGGGATGATCTTCAACCTATGTGAGACCGTTGACGATGACCCCCGATTTGCCGGTCATCCTGCCTCGGTCATGGAGCTTACTGGGATACCCTTTTCGGGATCACCCTCCATAGCCCTGATGATCACAGCCGACAAACTCTTGACTAAACGATTGCTCAAGTCAAAGGGAATAAAAACCCCGAGGTACCTGTTTTATGACAACGTGACATCCTTTTTCCCTCATACTCTGAATTATCCTGTTATTGTGAAACCGAGATTCCAGGAAGCCAGTATTGGTATCGACCAGAATTCAGTATTTGCAGATGAAGACCAACTGCAGAAAGGGCTTCCAGAATTCTACGAGCGTTTCGGACCCTTTTTGGTGGAGGAATACATCGATGGGAGAGAGTTCAATGTCTCCCTTTTAGGTTATCCTTTGGGGCGGGCGCTTCCTATTGCAGAGATCGATTTTTCAAATTTTCCTGAAAGCCTATATCCCATTGTAGGTTACCGGGCAAAATGGGACATTGAATCCTTCGAATACCACAATACACCAAGAAGGTTCCCAGAGAGGCTTCCCAATGACCTTATGAGTAAAATGGAGAGGGTGGCACTTGATTGTTTCCGTGTTTTCATGCTAAGGGATTATGGTCGGATCGACATAAGGGTCAACAGTAAAGGTAAAATATATGTCCTTGAGGTGAATGCTAATCCATGCCTGAGTCCGGACGCTGGCTTTGCGGCAGCCATTGATAAAGATGGAATGACGTACTTTGATTTTATAAAAGATCTTTTAGAATTTATGACCGAAAGGGCATCAAGATATGGTTATAAGACCCCTTGTCTTTCAGGACATACCTAAAATATTGCGTCTCATTGAAGGCACAGGAACCTTTAATGAAATGGAGATCCAGGTGGCTGCCGAGGTAATCGATGATGCCCTCCGCCATCCGGAAAAAAGCGATTACCATATCTTTTGTGCTGTCGATGCCTCTGACTCACCAAATGGGTATATCTGCTTCGGTCCCATTCCTCTGACAGAGAACAGGTACGATCTCTATTGGATTGCTGTGGATGAGACGGCCTCTAGAAAAGGAGTCGGGGGAAAACTTCTGGAATTTATGGAGGCAAATCTTCTGAAGAAAGGAGCGAAGCGCGTTTATGTAGACACATCTTCGACTCCCCCCTACAAGGCTGCAAGAGCTTTTTATGAAAAGCACGGCTATCAGCTTGTATGTGCGCTTGATGATTTTTATAGAGAAGGTGACCATAAGATGATATTCATGAAGGAGCTTTAAATCATTGTTTCCCCCCTTTTCGCCCTTTTCCCCTTAAATACCTTATTATCAGTGCTAGACGGCAAGCCGCGTATGAACCTCTTTGGCAATCTTTGAACCCACCTCTTGTGCAGTAATTTTTAAATCGTAACTGGTTTGTATGTTCAGCCAGAACTGCGGCGTTGTTCCAAAGTAGCGTGCCAATCTGAGAGCCGTATCGGGTGTAATGGCACGTCGTTCACGCACTATTTCATTGATCCGGGGGGCAGGTACTTTAAGTTCCAGCGCCAGTGCGTGAGCACTCATCCCCAAGGGCGCAAGGAATTCTTCACGTAAAACTTCGCCAGGATGGATGGGACGCAGTTTTGATCATTTAAAAAGATTGACTCAAGACCTGTTAAGGATAAAGTAACAGAGCCAAGGGCTATTCAATCAAAAACAAAGAAGGTGCATATTCCACCAAAGGATCATCCATGGAGAAAGTATCCTGTTGTTAATCGTTATCGTTATGAAGAAATTAGATAATCACTGTTAACGAAAACTTAAAAAGCGGACATTTCTATTTTGCGTTGACATCCACTAAAATTAATGTTGACTTTTGAATATTGTCTATTTTACTATTTACAAAGCGGCTTTTGAAAAAGCCCCAGAACGAATCAAATTCTTTTGAAACACGGCCAAATACTCAAAAAGGAGCACTATTATGGCAGATGAGGTGATACCAAGCGAGCGAATTAGCGGTCTAAGAGAAAAGATGAAAAAGAATATTGGCTGGACAGATGAAGAACTTGACAGGCTGACACCAGTACAATGGTCATTTATAGATAGGATGCATAAATTCAGATCCTATAAAATGATAGCAGAGGTTGTTCAGGTCAATGACCATTGTGAACTTATGCCAAAAATTGGGGATAAGTATGTTTTCTATGGAGCGTGCATGCTGAACACCAAAGAATCAACCTTCCCTGGCGTATGTCTCTGGGCTTTGGCTGGAATAGCTCCTTTGACCTATATGGTTATGGATCGTATCCTTTCGGACCTGGACCCTAACGAGATGTGGCGAAATCAAGCCTGTTGCATGGACAGCAGCGTGAGAAATGGCGGGCTGGGAAATGTAGTATTTAAGGTATACTGCGAAAAAATTTAAAAATAGATTCCTCTTAAGAATCCTTTCCATACACGAAAATGGACAATTATTGGGAACTATTCTTTCCTAATCTTCTCACATACAATTTCTTTTAGGTAAAGCGCAATACCTACCAGTAGACAAGTATCGGCAAATCGTAGAAATCCACCAGGTCCTAAGCTTGCCCAGCTAAAACCTTCAGGAGCAAAAACCTTTACACCAAAACCAACTAATAGACTAACAATACCGATTATTATGAGAATATTTGCGAGCCAATGAATAAATCGCATTTATATTCACCTCCTTTCTGCTATTAATAAAGAAAGGACTCAAAAGAGGAATGGTTAGCATTGCTTCCTTTGTAGAAAAAAGGTACATTGATGTTAAAAATTCTCTTTTTATCAGGAGACCAGATTCAAAGGGGAATTAGAGAAAGCAAGGAATTTACCAAATTAGAGCAGATATTCAGGTTAGGTTAATCGAAATAAAATGTAATGTAGCATGGAATATAATGTATTTCAAGAAAATTGTTCAGATTTTTGGTCTAAAAACTCACTCTAACCCTCTACTGGCAATCTTAATGGCACAAAATTCACCACACATAGTACAGACATCACTGTCCTCTGGTTTTCTACTGTTCCTTATTCTTCTGGCTTTTTCCGGATCCAGAGCCAGGTTGATTTGACTTTCCCAGTCCAGTTTCTTTCGGCTCATGGCCATCCTGTTGTCTTCTTCTATAGCACCTTTTATCCCTTTTGCTATATCCGCAGCATGGGCAGCAATTTTTGAAGCAACTACCCCTTCTCTTACATCATCAACAGATGGTAACCCCAGATGTTCTGAGGGGGTAACATAGCAAAGAAAATCTGCACCGGCTGACGCGGCAATTGCCCCTCCAATAGCAGAGGTTATATGGTCATACCCGGGGGCTAAATCGGTAACCAATGGCCCTAGAACATAGAACGGGGCACCATGACATAACCTCTTCTCTAAAAGGACATTGGCTTCAATCTGATTGATAGGCACATGCCCAGGCCCCTCGATCATAACCTGTACATCCACAGCCCATGCCCTTTCTGTAAGTTCTCCAAGAATGACCAGCTCCTGAACCTGCCCTCTGTCTGTGGCATCAGCCAGGCAACCTGGTCGAAGTCCATCTCCCAGACTAAGGGTAACATCGTATGCCCTGGCTATATCCAGTAAGCGATCAAAGTGCTCGAAAAGGGGGTTCTCTTTGTTGTTGTACGCCATCCACTCAACCAAAAATGCCCCTCCCCGGCTGACTATATCCATTAACCTGCCTTCCCTCTTGAGTCTCCCAACGGATTCACGGGTTACACCGCAGTGGACTGTAATAAAATCAATACCGTCCTCAGCGTGCTTCTCTATTACTTTAAAGAT
>PFIF01000294.1 GCA_002782605.1 Deltaproteobacteria bacterium CG_4_8_14_3_um_filter_43_13
CTTTAGGGCAAACACACAGATTTGCCCCTACTTTTAACCCCTCAACCCTTTAGGGCAAACACACAGATTTGCCCCTACATCTTTAACTCTTCAATCTTTGCTTCAAATGCTCTCTTTTCCTTTCCAACCCACTCCATCTTGCTGTCGATCTGATCCTTTAACATGGGGAGCCCCAGATTTCCGGCAGCGCCAATATGTTTCCTGGAGAAAATATCCTTGTAGGAGGCAGTTATCTCCAGCTTATCTAAGTTGGCGGCAACCTCCCTATAGGCATCCCTGAAGGGCTTGCCTTCTTTCACCAACTCCAGTGCCCTATCCGTTGCAAAGACCTCAGGGGTACATGCCCGGTCTAAAACCTCTTCATTTACCTTCAAGCGGGAGATAACCAGATCACAGACCTTAATAGAAGATTCTGCCAGGTCCATACCCTTTAATAGCGGAGACTTGGTCTCCTGGAGGTCCCTGTTATACCCTGACGGTAAAGCCTTAATAGTGCCAGTAACCTGGAATAGGTAGGAAAGCATGGTAGAGGTCTTTGCCCTTATCAGCTCCATACCGGCAGGGTTTCTCTTTTGAGGCATTATGCTGCTGCCACAGCAGAGCTCTTCCGGCAAATTAAAATAACCGAATTCTCTGGTGCTGAACAGAATCAGATCCGTTGCCAATTTACTGAGATCCAACATAACCTGGGAAAGAGCAAATAAGACGATTGACTCTGTCTTCCCACGGCTGTTATTTGCATATAGAACATTGTTCTGAACCTTTTCAAAACCTAGAAGGTCAGAGGTTAACTGTCTGTCAATGTCCAGAGGCACTCCATAGCTTGCCGCTGATCCTAAAGGACACTGATTGTTTATATCGTAAGCAGTCCTCATTAGTATGAAATCATCTAAAAGGGATTCTAACAAAGCAGACGCCCACAATCCCACTGAAGACGGCATAGCCGGCTGTGTATGGGTACGCCCGGGCATTATAACCCCCTCATTTTCTTTACTGAATTCCCATAGGGTTTCACAGAATCTCAGGAGAGACTTCAGTATCTCCAGAAGTCTTTCTTTCGTATAAAGCCTGAGATCAACTATGACCTGGTCGTTCCTTGAACGGGCTGTATGAATCTTTTTGCCGAGATCGCCAAGTCTATCGGTTAGATAGTTCTCAACCTTTGTATGAACATCCTCATCTTCCACTTCGATATGAAATTTATCTTCACTATAGAGCCTTAGTATCTCCACTAATGCACCTTTGAGTCTGGCAAATTCATCTTCTTTCAATATCCCTATCTTGGTAAGCATCCTCGCATGAGCTATACTTCCAATTACATCCATTTTTACCAGTTTTTGATCCAGTAAAAAGTCATCCCCAACAGTAAACTTTTCCATCTCATCGTTTAATGAGTAACCCTTTTCCCATAGCTTAGTCAATTTTTTACCTCTCTATCTAAGTTCGTAAATCGTAAGTCGTAAGTCGTAAACCAATTCACGATTCACGATTCACGATTTTTTATTCCTCTTTGCCAGTATCTCAAAGGGCAATCCACGGATGTGGGCAGCATCAGCACACATCCTCTGATCGAACCCCCCGGTCTTGATCGATCTGATCTCCGGATAGAATAACCCTGTATCGCTTTCTCTCTCTAAGATATCTATATTCCCCCTGTAAAGTTTTACCCTGTACCTGCCATTCACCACCTTTTGAGACTGTTTAATAAAGGCATCCAGATCCCCTTTCAGTGGATGGTATGCCATACCGTGGTAGATCAGGTATGCCCATTTTTGGTCAACTGCACTCTTAAACTGAATCTCATCCTTAGTCAGACAAAACTGCTCCAGATCTCTATGAAGCTTGAGGATTACAGTGGCAGCAGGGGCCTCGTATAGCTCTCTGCTCTTCAAATCCATAATCCCGTCTTCAAACATGTCGATCTTACCAATGGCATTCCTTCCACCAATCTCATTTAACTCCGGCACTATATAACCAAGGGGCATATCTTTCCCATTTAAAGCAGTAGGAATCCCCCCCTTAAACTTCAATTCCACAATGTCACCCTTATCCGATGCCAGCTCCGGAGGCTGATACCACATCCATATATCCTCCGGCAGTTTCTGGTTTAAATCAATTGCCCCACTGGCAATGGATCTACACCACATGGTCTTGTCATCTCCACCGGTTATCTGCTCTGTTACCGGAACGCCCCACTCCCTGCACAACTCCATCTCTTCCAGTCTGGCCAGATCAAAATCTCTGACAGGAACCAGTATCTCCAGATTTGGGGCAAACATCTTAAAGACGTTGTGCATTCTATACTGGTCATTCCCCTTGCCACTGGAGCCTTCCATAATGGCATCACAGTTATTGGCAACTGCCACCTCCGCTACCTTTTTTGCTATTAACTGGCGTGTCATAGAGGTAGATACCGGGTATCCAAGGTAGTTTGAATTCGCCTGGATTGCCATTGCTATCCACTCTTCGGTAAACTCTTCCCTGGCCTCTAACCAGATAAGTTGAATGCCCAACTGAGATGCCTTAACCTTGCCTTCTTCAATCTCTTCGTCTCCCTGACCTACATCCACAGTTATCGGAACTATCTCTTTTGCCTTGTATTTCCTTCTGAGGAGCTCTATCCCTAAAGCGGAATCCAGGCCTCCGGAAAAGGCCACAGCAACCTTATTCACTTCTGGAATCTCAGTATCCTCTATCTTCTTTAGTATGTCTTTTATGCCCATCTTTCTTTAAACTCCTCTTATTCCAAGATAATAGTTCTCAGGGGTCAGGGATCAGCTATTCTTTCTCTTTCCTGACAACTGAATCCTGTCAACTGTCGTGAACCCTGTCAACTGAACCCCGTGAACTGTTACATTCCAAGTATTGTTTCCGGGTTTTTTATCAACATCTTCTCAAATTGTGACTTTGTTATCCCCTCTTTTAAAAGCAATTTAACGAACTCCTTCAATGATTCACTGGGACATGGATTTCCCATTTGCCCTGCATCAGAGCTCAGGATACATTGGTCAGCGCCTACCTCATTGATCTTATCTGCCATCTCATCCAATGGGTAGTCATCCTTATTGTCTCTATCAAGATACATTACATAACAGTGCTCTATATATGCCCCCTTTTTTGCCAGATCCTTTTGAGTCCTTAAAGGCATTGCAATATCCTTCTGGTTCGGATGGGTGATTATTACCTTAATACCCTCTTTCAATGCCTCTGTTGCCAGAACCTCTGTCTCTTCCCATGACAGATGTCCTGTCGCCATGATACAACCCATTTTCTTGATCATCTTTAAGACCCTTACACACTTATCAAACAGAGAATTGTTCCAGTCTGTTACCCTCACGGCTTTAAGCTCTGTCTTAATCCGGGGTTTAAACTCCGGATCCTTAACCCACTCAGGAGGAATTTCATAATTACTGTAGTTATGCCTCAAGTGATTTTCCGCATGGATAGTTGGAAACCATACTATAATCGGAAAGTTCTTAGACATGGTAGATGAAGCATAGATTGCACTGGGGTTAAATCCTCCCATAAAATAGTTCATAGTAACAGAGCCAAATAATTTCAGGGCACTTTCCCCCTCCCCAGAGGCAATTATACCGGTGATTGTTGGAAAACTATGGGACTTTAAAGCAATCCCTGCTATTTTCCCTTGCTCCTGCTGTATTAACTCCCGGACATTGTATTTACGGGGAAGAATATCAGGTCCTATGTGAAAGTGAAGATCGTATGATCTTTGTATAATCCTGTCTATTTCATCATCACGCATACAAACTCCCCATTGCAGGT
>PFIF01000047.1 GCA_002782605.1 Deltaproteobacteria bacterium CG_4_8_14_3_um_filter_43_13
CCAAAGGAAATTTTTCATTTTTCAGGGCGAACTAATTAAAACACGATATAGGATTCCAGGATTCCAGGGTTCAAGTGTTTGTTTTCTAAGGTATTTAATAAGTGCCTTTCACTTGAATCCTTCACCCCTTGACCCCTTGAATCCTAATTAATGAACCTATTGAGTCCTATCCTTTTTAAAAACTGTATTGACAATCAAAAAAACCCCTCCAACGGTAATAGCAGAGTCAGCCACATTGAAGGCTGGCCAATGATAAGAGTACCAATGAAAGTCGATGAAGTCGATAACCTCTCCCAGCCTGACCCTATCAATCAGGTTTCCAATGGCTCCGCCCATTATCAGAGATAGGCTTGATGTAAGGAGAGTCTCGGTATCTTTTAGGCTTCTCAAGAAAAAAAGGATGATTAGGACAGCTATAATAGAGGTGGTGGCAAAGAAAAAAACCTTAAACCCAGTGCCCTGTGAAGCAAGAAGACCGAAGGCGGCGCCAGTATTTCTAATATATGTTATGTGAATGAAATTCTTTACAATGGGGATTGAGCAGTGAAGTGGGAAAACTCTATCAATATAGAGTTTAGAAGACTGATCCAGTAATATAACTCCCAGGACAATCGCAATTGTTATAAGATATTTTTTCTTCAAGTTCCCTCTATTGCATCAACACATCTCTGGCATATTGTAATATGTTTTCCGTCATCACCTACTGTCGGATCGTAAATCCAGCACCTCTCACATTTTTTGCCCGGGGCCTGGCCTACATTGATACTCAGTCCATCAACTTCCTCGCTTTTAAATTCACCATTGCCCTCTCCATTATTAAAGAGATTAACCTTAGAAACAATAAAGATTGATTTTAGATCATCAATATAGCTTTTTAAAAATCCGTAGAGTTTTTCAGGTACATAAAGGTTAACCTCAGCATCCAACGAGTGCCCGATAGTCTTATCACGACGGGCTGATTCCAGTGCCCTGGAAACCTCCCCTCTGACCTTTAATAACGTATCCCATCTGGTGGCCAACTCTTCATCAATACAATCCCTGTTAGCAGCAGGGAATTGGGACAAATGAACACTCCCTTCTTTAGTTCCATCCGATGGTATATATTTCCATACCTCTTCAGATGTAAAAGAAAGAATAGGCGCCATAAGTCTTACAATAGAGCTTAAGATTTCATATATAGCAGTCTGGGCTGATCTCCTCTCCCTAGAACCAGGAAGAGAAATATAGAGTCTATCCTTCAGGACATCCAGATAAAAGGCACTCATATCAACCACACAGAAGTTGTGGAGAGAATGGTATATAGTATGGAAAGAAAAGCTATCATAAGCATCCCTGATTCTTATAATAAGCTTCTGCAGTCTATGGAGAGACAGTCTGTCAATCTCTAAAAGATCCTTGTATTCAACCTTGTCTCTTAACGGATCGAAATCATATAGGTTTCCCAGTATATACCTGCAGGTATTTCGAATACGGCGGTAGGCTTCAGAGAGCCTCTTTAGTATCTCTTCGGATATCCTAATGTCGTCCCTATAATCCTCAGCAGCAACCCAGAGTCTGAGGATTTCAGCCCCATATTTGTTTATAATTTCATCCGGAGCAATCACGTTTCCAGAAGATTTCGACATCTTTTTTCCCTGACCGTCAACAACAAAGCCATGAGTTAATACAGACTCATACGGGGCACTCCCTCTGTTATTTACAGATGTTAACAGGGAACTGTGAAACCATCCCCTGTGCTGATCACTCCCTTCCAAATAAATATCTGCCGGAAATTTTAAACAGTCTCTGCCTTCTAAAACTGCAGCATAACTCACACCAGAATCAAACCAAACATCGAGTATGTCCATCTCTTTTTTAAAATCACTGCCATTGCACTCAGGACATTTGGTGCCGGGAGGAAGCAGCTCCTTTGCCTCTTTTGAAAACCAGACATTGCTTCCCTCTTTTTCAAATTGGTCAGATACGTAGTCTATAATCTCCTTTTTTGCAAGGGTATAACTACAGGAGTTACAATAGAACACAGTAATAGGAACCCCCCAAGCCCTTTGGCGAGAGATACACCAATCCGGACGATTCTCAATCATTCCATAGATTCTATCCTTACCCCAACTCGGAATCCACTTTACCCTGTCGATGCTTTCCAGCGCTTTCTCTCTCAACCTGTTCTTCTCCATAGAGATAAACCACTGTTCGGTAGAGCGAAAGACAATAGGGTTTTTGCACCTCCAGCAGTGGGGATATGAATGAGATATAGACTCTTCCTTTAATAAGGCACCTACTTCATCCAGTTTTTTATTGACCGATTTGTTAGCATCAAAGACAAACTCCCCTGCAAAGAACTCCACATCATCGGTAAACCTTCCCTCATCATTAACAGGGGCATAGATTTCTAAACCGTACTTCAGACCAATCTCATAGTCCTCTTGCCCGTGGCCCGGGGCGGTATGGACACAGCCGGTTCCCGCATCCAGTGTTACATGATTGCCTAAAATCAGCAATGATTCCCTGTCTATGAATGGATGGCGACATCTCAGCCCTTCCAGCTTTGAAGAGGAAAACCTTTCTGTGACCTTATATTGCACAATTCCAAGTGTTTTCATAGTCGCTTCCAGCAATCCGTCAGCCAATATAAAGGTTTCATCCCCTACTTTTACGGCAACATAGGTAAAATCAGGGTGAAGCGCAATGGCAAGATTTGCCGGTATTGTCCATGGGGTAGTAGTCCATATAAGGACTGAAATCCTCTGACCAGTGAGTGCGGGAAGTACCTTACCAATATCTGATATTACCGGAAATTTAACATATATAGAGGGGGATTTGCGCTCCTGATACTCAACCTCAGCTTCCGCCAAGGCAGTCCTGCAGGATGGGCACCAGTGAACAGGCTTTTTACCTTTATAAACACTACCCGTATCTACAAACTTACCAAATTCTCTAACTATAGTAGCTACATACTTATAATCCATAGTGAGATAGGGGTTATCCCACTCACCGAATACCCCTAAACGTCTAAATTCATTCCTTTGAATATCTATGAATTTCTTTGCATATTCTCTACATAGCGTCCTTATCTCAAGGATAGACATAGAACGCTTTTTTTCCCCCAATTTTTTATCTATCTCATGCTCTATGGGAAGACCATGGCAGTCCCACCCCGGTACATAGTCACTATTAAAACCAGTCATAACCTTTGACTTAACTATTATGTCTTTTAAGATTTTATTCAGAGCTGTCCCCATGTGGATATGTCCGTTGGCATAGGGGGGACCATCATGAAGGATATATTTTTCCCTATCCTTTGTAATTTCTTTTATCTTATTATATAGCTGTTCTATCTCCCATTCTTTTAGAATCTCCGGTTCTCTTTGAGAAAGATTGGCCTTCATTGGAAATTCGGTTCTGGGAAGGTTCAAGGTATCCTTATAATCCATTATATCCTCCGAAAGGATTGTCTAACCATCTAATATACGGATAGATTAAACTAGCATAAATCTAGCTGTTGTCAAGGGGAAATCGTTTTTGATTGATCTGTCTAGACCTTTGAAAAACTATTTAGTTCACACTGAAAAATTCCCTTTTCCGCTCTCTGGTTCAGGTTTTTTGACCCATCTATGACTCGCTCCAGGCATTTTCAGGAACTCGCCCTTCGGGCTCAAACACCTGAAAATGCTTATCTTCCGCTTCGTCAAGATGGGTGCCCCAAAAATCCTGCTCATGTTCGCTCCAAAG
>PFIF01000292.1 GCA_002782605.1 Deltaproteobacteria bacterium CG_4_8_14_3_um_filter_43_13
AAAATGCTTATCTTCCGCTTCGTCAAGATGGGTGCCCCAAAAATCCTGCTCATGTTTGCTCCAAAGGAAATTTTTCATTTTTCAGGGTGAACTAAATAGCTTCCATCCGTAAATAACCGTGAACGGTTACTATTTTATAGGGAGGTATTTTATGAGTGCAATCGACATGCAGACCTGTACAAGCACGAAAGAGGGAATTGGGCGTATGATAAGGGACGATGGGATACTGAAAGAGCTGACCCAGTATTTCAGGTCTCCGGGAGACTATTTTAAGACAGAAGAAGAATTCATACAGGGGCTCAGAGAAAATGATGTTCAAACCGTCACGTGCAGCGGCACATGGAAGTTCATGGGCTGGACGGATTTTGATTTGATTAAAGAGAGGAACAACTACCTTGGTCATCTTATAAAGGACTATCCTGATGCTGTTCTCAGTGCCTGGGTCAGCCTGGACTCTGATTGGGGTTTGAAAGGCTTGAGGGAGCTGGAAAGATGTATAAAGGACTTGGGCACTTATGGTATCGCCGTCTGCGGCTCCATGAGTAATACCCCTGCGAATGACGAGTCGTTTTATCCATTTTATGAGTTGTGTATTGAAGCAAATGTGCCTGTCAAAATTTGGGTGGGTCATATAGCGGTACAAGGCAGGGGGTTACGCCTCTGGACAGAAAACCCTATACCCAATGTGGATGATGTTGCCGCTGATTTTCCTGAACTGAAGATAATCTGTGCCCATCATCCGTGGCCATTTCACAATGAAATGGCATCTGTATTAATCCATCATCCCAATGTATACAACGAGCAGCACGGATGGTCACCCAAGTATTTTCCGGAGACATTCAAGAAGGACATTAATTCTCGTCTTCAGGACAAGATCGTGTTCGGTTCCGATTATCCCTATTTTTCATATAAGCGACTGTTCCCTGACTGGGAGGCGGAAGGATTCAAGCCTGAAGTACTGGAAAAGGTATTCCATAAGAATGCTGAGAGAGTGCTGGGTCTCAAGTAAAGACTTTGTAACAGGTCACAGGGTTCGGTTGTCAGGGGTCAGAAAGCCATTTATGTTCCAAAGATTATGCTAAGCGTAACAATTAAAATACTCCATACCTATCATAGTATGGTAGCCGATGACCTTGGAGACCCAAGTAGCGTTGTGATCTTTGATGAGACAGGTTTCCTCAAAAAGGGGGATGAATCCATCGGTGTCAGCAAACAGTACTGCGGGGGCATAGGTAAGGTGGAAAACTGCCAAGTCGGTGTTTTCGCTGCCTATGCTTCCCCCCACGGCTACGCCCTGGTTGATAAACGGAAATCATCGGGCTTACCTTTCGCATCGGAAAAGGAGGTTGAGTCTTATAAGCTAAGTTTCGTTGTAGGGCTAATTCGTAAGTAACAAATCGCAGGATTCTTCTTGACATACTATATGTTGTAGTATAGATTGCCAGCTATACAATATAGCAGTAACGTAACGGTTCACAGGGGTCAGGGATCAGTTGTCAGGCAACTCCGATTATATCGGAGCTTCCCGAATTATTAAACTATCGGATAACATCAAGATGTTGATAATACTTCAAAATTAAAGTTTCCCCTGATCTCTGACAACTGATACCCGTGAACTGTCACGCAGTGCCTAACAGCCTTCAGCCTATCTACCTGAATAGTTATGAACACATTAAAATCAGGGGAGACACCAAAATCAGCCTAAACCTCTGTACCCTCGCCAGTGGAAGTAAAGGAAATGCAATTTATGTTGAAGCCGGTAAAACAAAGGTTCTTGTCGATGCCGGTTTAAGTGGGAGGGAAACCCGCAGGAGACTCCAGAGTATAGATGTTCATGCAGAAGACCTGGATGCTGTCATCGTTTCTCATGAGCATACCGACCATATTCAGGGGCTCAAAGTATTATCCAATCAACTAAACCTGCCTGTATATATAAACTATCCTACTCTTTCCAATATGAAAGGACCGGGGATCAAGGGAGATGTGAGGGAATTTGATACAGGGGGGGCATTTTCACTTCAAGATCTGTTCTTCCAGTCATTTTCAGTTCCCCATGATGCTGCTGACCCCGTTGGGTTTACAATAGAATACAAAGAAGTAAAAATAGGCATCGCTACAGACCTGGGGTTTCCGACAAGGCTTGTAACAGAGAGGTTAAAAAAATGCGACCTACTTATCCTGGAGTCTAATCACGATGAAGAGATGCTAAAGTTGGGACCGTATCCCTGGGAAGTAAAACAGAGGATTAAAAGCCGCCTCGGACATCTCTCTAATCATCAGGCAGAAACCCTCATCAAAGAGGTGTATCATGCAGGCCTCAGGCATGTCATTCTATTCCATCTTAGTGAGATAAACAATAGTCCCCAAAAGGCCGGCGAAGGGATCAGTCTTCTCCTGAAAAACCCCGGGTATCATCCAATCAGCCTCTCTCTTGCAGTCCAGCACACAGTTGGTAAAATGGTCTCCCTCACCCATGAAAACAAGTGGACATAATGCCTTCATAACTTTACCAGCTTATATTTTCTTGTCCCCAGCCCAATCTCCTCTCCATACTCCAATTGGGTTCTCCAATCCAGGTGCGGATAGATGCCTTTGAACTTATCCTCTCCCGGATTGAAGTTGTCCTTCAAGGCTGAATTTTGATTGCCTATCTGTTGATTAACCAGGTCTACGGATGCCTGGTCAATGGCCACAGGATCAGTGGAGGCAACGATACCCACATCAGGGACAATGGGCACATCAGAACATGGATAACAGTCACATGCAGGGCTGACATGGGTAATAAAATTTATAAATACCGACCTTTTTTCCTTGCCCTTAAGCACACCAAGGGCATACTCTACCATCTTCTTCTGGAAAACGTTGCTCGTTTCATTCCATTTGACCTGAATAGCCCCTTCCTTACAGATCAAAAAACACTCTCCACAGCCTATGCATCTTTCAGGATCAATCCTTGACTTCTTATCCACTATTGATAGAGCCCCCTGGGCACACCAGTTAAGGCACTCACCGCAGCCAACACAGATTTTTGTATTAACCGCTGGATTGACATTTGAATGCTGTTGGAGCTTCCCTGCCCGTGAGGCACAGCCCATCCCCACGTTCTTTATGGTTCCCCCAAAGCCGGAAAGCTCATGGCCCTTAAAATGTGCGACGCTGATTATGCAGTCACTATGAAATATATCATGTCCGATACTTACCTCTTTAAATATCCCTTTGTCAATCTTGACTTTAACAGCACTGCCTCCATTGAGTCCGTCACCGATTATCAAAGGTGCACCAACTACAGCATAGTCAAAACCGTTCTCAATAGCCGTTATTAAATGGGAGACAGCATCACCCCTGCCCAGGCTGTAAAGGGTACTGCAGTCGGTGAGAAATGGTTTCCCCCCATGTTCCTTCACAATATCTACGATCTGCCTGATCAAAACAGGACTTATATAACCCGTATTGCCCCGTTCACCAAAATGCACCTTTATGGCAACCAAACTCCCTTTCTTGATTTTAGAATTTAAACCTGTACGATCCAAGAGAGAAGCCAATTTGACAAAGATATTTTTCTTGGGAGTAACTCGTAAGTCTGAGTAAAATACCTGACTAGCCATAAACAATCCCTCCTATATTCTAACTAACTCAGGTAGACA
>PFIF01000021.1 GCA_002782605.1 Deltaproteobacteria bacterium CG_4_8_14_3_um_filter_43_13
CGCATTTACCTGTCTGTAACCTGTAAACCCATCTCCTGCAAAGCATCTTTAAGGCAAACCATTCCCACTGGCTGTTGATTCTCTATTGCAGCAATACACTTGAGGTCGTTATTAACCATCAACTCAATGGCCTGTACAATCTTATCGTCTAGAGCCACTGAGGGAGAAAGCGGTGTGCCTTCCTTAAAGGGAAGAAGAATGTCTTTTGCTTTCTTTTCCTTCATTGTTACCTGTAACCTGGTGTCATAAAGTGTAGTCTTTTATGCCTTTCTCGTTTTTTCTTATCTTTTTCCATGCCCCTTCTATCTTGGCCACCAGTTCATCAATATCACACGGCTTACTCAGATAGTCGTAAGCCCCCAGTTTCATCGCTTCCACAGCCGTATTCATCGATCCATGACCTGTTAAAAGAAGTATCTCGTTAAAAAGCCCCAGTTTTTTGATCGCTGCTAACGTGGTAATTCCATCTATACCCGGCATTTTCAAATCCAGCACCACGACGTCGAATCGCTCTTTCTCAAGGGCACGAATAGCACTCTCCCCGTCGTATACGGCGGTGACGCGATAGCCCCTGTTGGCTAAAAGTTTCGATATGTTGTCGGCAAAAACAACCTCATCATCTACCAGTAATATTTTAGCTTCTTCCATTTATTTACCCCTAGGTGCAATCTTCTATGACTCAATAGGCCGTTTCTATACCACCAAAAAGGGGGCTTGAAATTTTTATCAACTCAAGATATATGCCAAATATTACTGGCAGAGAAGGATAACTGATAACTCTCTTATATATAAGGATTTTTTGTCTTTTTATTTCCCTCAAGCCCCAGAATGAAAGCATCGGGTGTAATCTTTAGGATGACAGTGGCAGAGAAAAGAAATTTTCATTGGCTATGTGACAACAGCGGGCATACAACAGCGGGCACACAACAGCGGGCTTAAGCCCGCTGTAGTATAAGATTTCGAAATGATAAAGTGCGTATTTTTCAAAGGTCTGTTTACTTAATTGGAGGGCTGAGTCCATGTGTTACTTTGAGGCAGGTTTATCTGGGAGGTAATCACCAGTTGACAGGGTGTAACCTGGATGTTTACAAAAAAGGTCGTTCTCCCATCTGATCCTTTTTTCTTGTAATGGTTGGTGACCAATTTAGGCTGTCTTTTCAACTGGTTATTTCTTTTCATCAAATACGTTTCCCTTCTGGCACAATTCTTGAGTCTATTAATGGACAGAAAAGCATGATTGTGGTATTGATTCCAATCAGATTTCTCGCTGCACTCGAAATGGCAATACTGTAACAGTATTATTGAAATGTTCTACTAGTTTCAACATTATCAAAGGAGGTAGTTAACTATGGCAGAGGAAAAAACCATTATGTCAATGATGACTGAAGATCGTGTATTTGAACCGTCGGATGAGTTCAAACAGAAAGCGGCAGTAAAGAGTATGGATGAATACAAGAAGATGCATCGGGAATCGGTGGAAAATCCAGAGGCTTTTTGGGAGAAGATAGCAGATTCCATGCTTTGGGATAAGCGCTGGGACAAATTCTGGGAATGGGATTTTAACAGAGCTGATATAAAATTTTTTATTAATGGAAAGATTAATGCATCAAAAGAGTGCCTGGACAAACATCTTGACACCCCCCGGAGAGACAAAACCGCCCTAATCTGGGAAGGGGAGCCGGAGGGAGAAAGCCGCACTTTCACATATAAAGAGCTTTATCTTGAGGTCTGTAAATTCGCCAATGTTCTGAAAAAACTGGGGGTAAAAAAGGGGGATCGGGTTACCATCTATCTCCCTATGATACCAGAGCTTCCAATTGCTATGCTGGCTTGCGCCCGAATAGGCGCCATTCACAGCGTTGTTTTTGGTGGATTTAGCGCTGACTCTTTACGGGACCGAATTATCGATTGCCGTTCCACCTTTCTCGTTACCAGCAATTACGGTTACCGAAGCGGCAAAACCCTTTCTTCTAAGGCAAATGCCGATGATGCGCTCAAGGACTGTCCGGATGTTAAGAAGGTGGTAGTGGTAAAGAGAATTGATAAAGATACCCCTATGAAAGAGGGAAGAGACCTCTGGTGGGATGAACTGATGGCAGAGGCTAATGCCGATTGTCCGGCAGAAGTCATGGATGCAGAAGCCCCCCTTTACATTCTTTATACCAGCGGCAGCACCGGAAAGCCTAAGGGGGTACTCCATACTATTGGCGGATATCTCGCTTATATCCATGCCAATATGAAGTGGATCTTTGACGTGAGGGATGAGGACATCTTCTGGTGCACGGCGGATATTGGCTGGGTGACCGGTCATAGCTTCATTGTTTACGGTCCATTGTCGGTTGGGACCACTACCCTTATGTTTGAAGGAATTCCTACCTGGCCTGAGCCTGACCGATTCTGGAAGGTCGTGGAAAAATACAGGGTCAACATATTCTACACCGCTCCCACAGCATTGCGTGCCTTGATAAGGGAAGGGGATGAATGGCCTAATAAACGTGACCTGAGCAGTCTTCGCCTGTTGGGCACAGTGGGTGAACCCATCAACCCTGAGGCATGGATTTGGTATCATGAGGTGATTGGGAAAAAACGCTGCCCCATTGTGGATACCTATTGGCAGACAGAGACCGGAGGTATTATCATTACTCCTCTACCAGGGGCTATACCGACCAAGCCTGGTTCAGCCACCATGCCATTCCCCGGGGTTGATGCTGTAGTATTACGGGAAGATGGTTCTGAGGCTGAAGAGAATGAAGGAGGCTACCTTTGCATCAGAAAACCCTGGCCGGGTATGATGAGGACCGTCTATGGAGCTCATGAACTCTTCTATAAAACCTACTTCAGCCGATTCCCCGGTATTTATTACACGGGAGACGGGGCAAGGCGAGATGAGGATGGGTATTTCTGGGTGATGGGTCGGCTGGATGATGTAATAAACGTGTCCGGTCACAGGATGGGGACGGCAGAGATCGAAAGTGCCCTGGTATCCCATCCTACGGTTTCTGAAGCAGCGGTTGTGGGGTATCCCCATGAATTGAAGGGTCAGGGGATATATGCCTTTGTGACTCTGAAATTGGGAGTAGAGCAAACCGATGATTTGAAAAAGCAGCTTGTTGCCCATGTGAAAAAAGAGATCGGCCCTATTGCTGCTCCTGATAAAATTCATTATGCGGACGCACTGCCCAAAACGAGAAGCGGCAAGATCATGCGGCGAATCCTCAAGAAGATCGCTACAGGTGACATCTCAAATATTGGGGATACAACTACCCTTGCCGATCCAAGCGTGGTGGATATCCTCATTAAGAAACGTCTATAAAGCTTTTCTGATGATTCTGGCTGGAAAGTGTCAGGATAGGTTTGTTTGAAAGGCTTTAAAACTGAGTATGTGGCAAACAAGTCAACTACTATCGGCTAAAGCCAATAGCTTGAGGCACAAAGGCACAGAGTAACAAAGGCACAAAGTCATGTTATCCTTTGCTTTGTGCCTGAATAGTTACCAAATAAAAATAGGTAGACTTTTTTCGTAAAATAATCTATTTTAACGACTATAACAGTTAAGCTATGAAGGCTCTGGATAAACTTGCCTATGAAAAAATTCTCTGACTGGAGACTCAGGAATAAACTCATCTTTATTATCTCCCTTTTAGTTGTCATCCCCCTGATCTTTTTTTCTTTCCTCGCAACAAGTGAGTTCAGCTCAGCTCTAAAAGCAGGGGAAGAGACCTCCTGGGAGATGTATCGGAGAAAGCTCAAGATGCTCAACCGTAACAAACTGATTG
>PFIF01000016.1 GCA_002782605.1 Deltaproteobacteria bacterium CG_4_8_14_3_um_filter_43_13
GCTTTTCACAAACCAGACAAAAAGCCCTGTGGCTACAAATCCGGCAAACCCTCCAAAAAGAAAGATGTAATCTATTCCCATAAAATCCATAAGGAGCCCCCCAAGCAGCGGACCACCTGCCAATCCCAAACTCATAGCCATGTCGAATGCCCCCATTACAGCCCCCATACCCATATTTCTTCCCTCTTCTACTGCTAAGGCAGTTGCTGCCGGCAGAGAGATGGCTCCGGCAATACCCATTACCATGTTTAAAACCAACAGATGGGCGAAATCAGATGTGTAAGGTATCAGTGATATTGCCAGGGAAGCCATAACCCCCCCAACAACAACCAGCTTACTTCGGCTGACCTTGTCTGCCAACCTTCCGAAGGGTGCCTGCAGAAAGGAGGTCAGTAATATATTTGCGGAGATCAAAAGCCCTATCTCCGAACCGCTCAAGCTAAGGTATTGGTGGGCAAAGATAGGGAGAAAGGTTGCAACCATTCCCCTTCCCACAGAATTGGTCAGTCTGAAGGCTGTTATCCCCTTTATTATTTTGTTGTCGAACATCATCCTGTAAGATGCCCTGGGATTTCCCCACGCTTTCTTATACAAATGGAGTTCGGGTAGAAATAGCAAAACCAGTGCAAACGCTATGAAGCTCAGTCCACCCATAGCATAAAAGGCTGCGTTCATACCAAAATGATCCTTTAAAACCCCACCCATAAGAGGCCCCACACCAAACCCGGCAAACAGAGAAACACTAAATGCCCCTATAAATGTCCCTTCTTTCTTCACCGGCGATATTTCACCTATGTAAGCCATGGCTATGGGGATAATCATTGCTGCAAATAAACCCTGCAAAAAACGAATGACGGCCAGCTCATAAGCCTTATCCGCATGGGTATAGATCATTGAAACTAAGGTATATCCAAATAGTCCGATGCATATAAATATCTTTCTGCCCTTTTTGTCAGATAGTCTGCCGATGATAGGCATGAATATAGAACGAGAAATGGAAAAGCCAGAAAAGATTATACCCAACCAGATCCCGGTAGCCCCTAAGTTCTGGGCATAAAGGGGCAAAAGAGGTATAATAATCCCTATCCCCACCATAGCCGAAAAGACAGCCAAAAACAGCGTTATGAATACCCTTCTTACCAATCAGATACCCTCTAGCCCTCAGTTTATCTCAAAAATCCTGTGGCTGTTATCCCAATTAAAAAGCTTTACCGGGTAACCCCTGGATTTCTTCAGTTCTCTCCCCCATTCCAGGTAATCCGGATGACAGCTAAAGAATATTATCTGTCTGCTCTCAGCCAACTCCTCCAGTATCCTTAAAGATTTTGCCTGGCAATGAGGATCATAGTTGGCGAAGGAGTCATCTATGATCAATGGGAGAGTCACACCCTTACCCAACAGTTCCAGAGATGCGATTCTCAGACTGAGATAGAGCTGATCAATGGTTCCAAGACTGAGACTGGCTACCGGAATACTGTCATTAACCTTTGAGGAAAGGATTATCTTTGGCCAGGCTTTGATCAACTCGACACTGTCAAACTCCTCTGGCACAATCTCTTTAAAGTATTGGCTGGCTGTCTTTTCCATCTCTGGCAGATATTCCTCCTGTAACTCTTTTACCGCTTCTTCAAAGGTCGTTATAGCCTTTTCATAGGCTTTGTATATCAGATCAAGCTCCTTCAATCTGTCTTCGATATAAATCCTTCTTTCTTCTATGCCAACAGGGTCTTGTATCGTGTCTTTTAGGGTATCCAATCTCTCTTTTGCTCTTATAAGTTCATGTTCATAGTTCCTTAGTTTTGGTTCCAGTTCTTTCTCCTCCCTTCGCCATCTTTCTATCTCCTCTATGGCTGGACAGAAAGAAATCAAATCAGACTCGGTCAATTCCAGGTTGTATTGACGAACCCTACTGTCCAATGTCCTCTGTTTACCCTCTAACTCCTTCAGTCCCTCTTTCCCCAAAATTCCTTGCCTCTCAGCCTCTCTATTTTTCTTTTCTTCTATTAAGCTTTCATAATCATTCAATCTCTCCCTCATCTCACCTATAGAATTTGTATTGGTATCGCCAAGGATATTCTTGAACATCCCTTCATACCTTTCGTTTTGCTTATTAGCCTCCAATAATTCTTCTTCAGTATCAGCAAGATTTGAGTCAAGAGCAGACTTGAGCCTCTTTAGTTCCTTATATCTCTCCCATTCCTTCTTTAAGGTCTCAACATCCTTCTGCCGGGCATCCTGAAGAAGGGTGGTAATCCTCTCTTCCAGCTCCTTCAACTGGGCACAATCCCTTTTGATACCATCCCTCAATATCTGGAGTCGGGCTAAAAGTAGTCTTTTATTTTTATATACAGGGTACAATGCCCAAAGGAACATTGAAACCCCTATCAAGACAAGCAGCCCTCCAATCCATTTCACATTTCCATGTAGGCTGAACAAGGAAACTATCCCTGCCAAAGAGAGAAATACGCCGCCAATCTTTCTCCATGAAGGAATTCTGGAAGATTCGTGCTTCAAGGTTGACTCCATCCTTGTTAGTTCGACTTTGGCAGCCTCGGTCTCTTCTTTAATCTCTGATCTACGATACTCCCACCCTGGAAGATCCTGATCGATGGATTTGCTGCAATTCTCAAGCGGTTTCAATCTGTCGAGTTCTATCTGAACCCTGTGCCTATCTTCTTCGGTTACTTTCTTTTTATTCTCCAACCTTATAAGTTTGTCCTCTATGGCCTCTTTAGATGCCACCCAGTCAGGCAGTTCATTCTTTATGGTGTCTTTATAGATTTCAATAGATTGCAATGCCTCTATCCTCTTACCAATCATGGAAAGGCTTTCATCGATGGCTTTGACCCTTTGTATTTGCTCTGAAACCCTGTCCAGATCTTCAGCAGACTTTTGGAGCTCTTTCTGGATACCACCCTTCTTTTCTTGTTTCCCCAGCAAATATCTGACCTCTTCCAGTTGTTCTCTCTCTCCTGGAATCTCCTCTTCCAGTTTACTTACAGTATCTGTCAGCCTGGATAGCTCTTTAAATCCGTCTTTTGCATGTTTGAGGGCAGAGACAACTGCCTCTCTCTCCTCTTCGAGCGTATCATATTCCCTTTTCCTGGCATGCCTTATTTCAGTTGTTTTTGAAGCCTTTATTGCCAGTCTTTTTGCCTTGAGGATATCTATTATCTCTTTTGCATTGCTCTTAATGGAACCCGTGAACACCCTCTGGATTAAATGCCCTACCTCGGACAGATTCTCGCTTACCTTAGATAGTTCCTGCTGTCTTACACAGCAGGTAGAGGTAAACAGACCCAAATTCTCCATCCCGGTGTGATCGGATACATACTGTTTTACCTTTTCTGGGTCATTTGTTAAGTCTCTATATGTCTCATTATCAACGAGTTCTCCCAGGGAAACCCTGTTCTTTATAAAATCCCTTTCAATTTGAAAGAGCCTGTTATTAACCTGGTATTGAATTACTGTCCGGAACTCGTTGGGATTGGTCCATGACCACACAAAAGACCTGTTTAATCGCTCACTCTGTTTACCCAGGCCAAAAAGCCCAATCACAAGGGCATCCTGAAGGCTTGATTTACCAGCCCTGTTTCTTCCAACAAGGATATTGATATTATCACCAAATTCCACTCTTCGGTTATCAGAGTAAACCCTTATTCCTGCAAATTCGATGGACCTGATCCTCATCTCTTTTCGGCCTCTCTGATGGCATTGATTCCAAGGTTAAGGGCTACCTTAAGAAGCTGTTTTTCCTCCTCATTCTCTGTTCTATCTATCTGGTCTTCTAATTTACGACAGAACCTTCCGATTATGAACCTTGGATCAACCGGAATGTCCATGGGGGTATCCAACCGGTTTTTATTAATCTTCAGCATGTAGAAGTATCCGCTAAATCTCTCCTGTAACTCGTCGATGGTCTCTAATATATCCATCGTCGGCTTACCGGTCAGGTTCAGTTTGAGAATCTTATTATCACCGGCGTGTCCCCTGATCTTCATCTCCAGAGCGCCTTTTTCCTGGAAGCGGGTACAGTCGATGTTTAATATCTCTATGATCTTCCTTTGAACTTCTTCAATGGTTATGTTAACCTCACCCCGGTCAGAGATCTCCCCTAATATTACACACCGCTTCCCGGCATTCCGCTCATCCAGGTTCAGCCCCTCCGGGGCACCGGGATAGAAACATGCCTTTTTCTCCTCTGAAAAAATCCCCATGTGCCGATGGTAGTGCCCTAACGCTATATAGTTGAATGGCAATCTTTTCAGTTCTTCCAATGAAAAAGGCTGATCCTGGTACTCCTGATTCGGATACTCATACGAACCGTGAAAAAGCAGGATAGAGTTTTGCTGACTGAACTTGAGTTCAGGATTCTCAAGCAACCTGAAATTGGATTGATTTCTGTTATAGGCACATCCAACCACTGAGACCTTGAAATGTTCGAGGTCTATCGTTTCAAACCTGGGAGAGGTGAAAATGTGGAGGTTTTCCCCAAGAGAATTAAATTCTCTATCCCAGATCCCATTTGGGATATAATAATCGTGATTTCCAGGGATTATGAAAATAACCACATTGTTATCGCGTAACATCCTGAAGGTTTCGAAGACAAATTCCAGATCCTTCTTAGAGGGGTTGGGTGAATTAAACAGATCGCCGGATATTAGAAAAAGGTCAATACCCTTTTCTACAGCCAGACAGGCTATTCGACGAAAGGTAAGACGGATGTCCTCTCTCCTCTCTTCACCTCTCTCATCGAATTGATCAAACTCTCTTCCTAAATGGACGTCGGCAGTGTGAATAAACTTAACCATAACGCAAACCTACCATAAAGAAATTCTCTTTGTCAAAGCTATTTTAGCCCAGGATCTGCAATTCAGACACCAGACTTCTGACGTTAGACACCAGACTCCTAAATCCTGACTTCTGACTTCTGACTTGACACACATATAACTCTTATATATTATTCTACTTCATTTTGACAACACCCCAAAGATTATCAGTTCTTCTCCCAATTAGTTGGGAGAAAGTGGTACAGGATTCGATGATTCAAGGGTTCAAGTGCTTATTTATTCCACCTGAATCCTCGACTCCTTGACCCCTTGAATCCTTTTCATCGACCAACTCTTTGGGATATGAACCAGATTATCAGGAGGGATAATGGCACACGTTTTAAAGGCGTTTTTAGAACCGAAAAGCATTGCTATAGTTGGAGTTTCCAAGACACCTAATAGACCAGGACACCTTATCTTAAGAAACTTAAGAGAGTTCGGCTTTGCCGGAGATATCTATCCTGTTAATCCTGAAGGAGGAAAGATTCTAGGATTCAAGACTTACAAAAGCATGAAAGATCTCCCCAAGAATATAGATCTGGCCGTCTCTATGGTGCCCGCAGATGATACCCTTGAATTGTTGAATGACTGTGCAGACAAAGGAATCAAGAATGTATTACTGGTCTCCGGAGGGTTCTCTGAATCTGGTGAAATTGGGGCAAACCGCCAGATGGAGGTAGTTGACTTAGCAAAACAGAAGGGAATAAGAATAATGGGCCCTAATGCAGTCGGCCCTGTCAATACCTCTAACAGCCTTGTGCTACACTTTTATCCGATGGGTTACCTTAAGGAAGGAGGAGTGGCATTTATAGCTCAGAGCGGTCAATTCTGTTGCCCTGTCATGGAACATGTTATGTCATCTATGCACCTTGGGGTAAGCAAATCCATAGACCTGGGAAACTGCTGCGATATAGACGAGGCTGAGGCAATGGAGTATCTGGAAGAAGACCCTGAAACAAGGGTTATTGCTATGTACATGGAGAGTATCAGGGCAGGCAAGCGATTTATGGAGGCTGCGAAAAGGGTCACTAAAAAGAAACCCATAGTGGTATTTAAAACAGGAAGGACAGAGGATGGGCTGAAAACCGCTGCATCTCACACAGGCGCTATAGCGGTAGATGATACAGTATTCGATGTTGCGCTGAGACAGGCTGGGATTATAAGGGCTTTTGACCTGGATGAATTCCTTGATCTTACAAAGATATTTGACTCCACACATATACCAAAAGGAAACAGGATAGCGGTTATAACCTACAGTGGAGGTATCGGATCAATGGTTGCCGATGCCTGCGGAGAGTTTGGCATGAAGCTGGCTGAATTCTCAAAGGACACTATTGAAAAGGTTAAACCGTTCTTGCTTCCATCCACAAAGACATCAAATCCCTTAGACTGTTTTGCTGTCGGGGTTCCGCTGGATATAAATGATGTATATCGGGCACCTCTAGCCGCCTTTATGGGCGATCCAAATGTGGATATAGTCCTTCTCTGTCTTATGGTAAACAAGTGGGTTTGGAGTGTGGATTTAAATCATGTGTTAAGTGATTTAAAGCAATGCCAAAACAAGCCTGTGGCAGCCTGGGTAATAGGTGAGGATACGTTGGTGAGGGAACAGACCGGCACCCTTGAAGAAAACGGCATCCCTGTCTTTGCATCCCCTGAAAGGGCGATCAGGGCATTAGGCGCCCTGTGGAGATATCACTCCCGTATCTTTGAATCTTAAAAGGTATGTTCTGCGAAGGATTGGAGAGAATGTGGACATAATCTACTGGTTTTGGGACTTCTTCATCCACCTGGACGTGCACATGGGGGATGTGATAAAAACATATGGAATTTACACTTATGGCCTGCTATTTATCATCGTTTTCTGTGAGACCGGCCTGGTGGTGACGCCAATTCTGCCCGGCGATTCCATACTGTTCTCGGCCGGGACGTTTGCGAGCTTGGGATACATGGATGTCTGGTTACTTTCTGTCTTGCTTTCGGTCGCCGCCATCGCGGGAGACACCGTGAATTACTGGATTGGACACTACCTGGGGACCAAGGTATTCCAATACAAGAAATCCCGTTTTTTCAACCCGGAGCATCTCATGCGCGCTCACAAGTTCTATGAGAAGTACGGTGGAAAAACCATCATCATCGCCCGGTTCGTGCCCATCATTCGCACTTTCGCTCCGTTCGTAGCCGGGATCGGCTCCATGAGTTACGGCCGTTTCATCGCTTACAACGTGATAGGCGGACTGGCCTGGGTCTTGATCTGCGTGTTTGCCGGATACTTCTTCGGGAATTTGCCCTTAGTGAAGAAGAACTTCTCCCTGGTCATCATGGCTATCGTCTTTATCTCCATCCTGCCGGGCGTCATCGAGTTACTGCGGCACCGACAACCAGGGGCTTCGGAATGTGACTGATGTCCGACTGGATTGCCTTAATCATCCTCGGTTTAAAATTTGTATGCTACGGAGCTTTAAAGTTGGGCGAAAATAGACTTTCTAAAAAAATGGGAATTTAATTAAAAGCAGAGATAACCTATGAAATACCCCCCTGGAAGGAATCCGGATATTGAAGTGGGGAATTTTTCGGGGCGGACAGATCAGCGATGGAAAACAGATCCAATAATAGTTATTTAAAAAGAGAAGTCGGCCTGTTTTCTGCATTTATTCTGGTGGTTGCCAACATAGTAGGTACAGGGATATTTACTACATCAGGTTTTATTATAAGGGAACTTGGTAACCCTCAAAGTATGCTCCTTTGCTGGTTTCTCGGTGGTCTCTTTGCCCTTTCCGGTGCACTCTGTTATGGAGAACTCAGCGCCATCTTTCCAAGGGCAGGAGGAGAATATGTCTTTTTAAGGGAAAGCTTTGGGCGGGGGGTGGCATTTCTCTCTGGATGGATATCTCTCATTGTTGGATTTTCAGCCCCTATCGCCGCAGCTTCCATTGCTTTTGCCACCTACCTTTTACGTACCTTGCCAGCTTCACTAAACCCAATTATTACTATTCCATGTTTTGGTATTAATATCCTAACCATATCTTCTATTACCTTACTGGCTGCAGCAATTATTATCATCCTCTCTATGATTCATTATCACGGTCTGTTATTGGGGACATTTATTCAAAACTCTCTCACTGTATTCAAAATAACCGTTATTATCGCTTTTATTGTAGCCGGTTTATCCTTTGGCAATGGTTCATTATCCAACCTTTCTGAAGGGATGAATTTAAAATCGATTTTAACTGACAAGTTTGCAATATCGCTAATATTTATCTCTTTTGCTTACAGCGGCTGGAACGCTGCTGCTTATCTCGGAAGTGAGATTAAAGAGCCAAGTAGAAATATCCCCCTTTCCCTTTTTTATGGCACATTTTTTGTAATGGGTCTCTATCTGCTTTTAAATATTCTATATATCTATGCCCTCCCCGCTGAAGAGATGAGTGGTGTTCTGGAAGTAGGGAATTTGGCTGCTGTCTCGCTATTCGGGGAGCATGTAAGCAGATATTTTACAGCAGCCATTGCTATAGGCATCCTGTCCGCTCTGAGCGCCATGATAATGACAGGACCCAGGGTCTATTACGCCATGTCCAGAGACGGTGTGTTTTTTAAGCTTTTTAGTAAAGTGAGCAATATTCACAGAACGCCAGCCCATTCCATTTTTCTGCAAGCTGCTATTGCTGTATTAATGGTTATTACCACCTCCTTTTATAAATTACTCCTTTACATTGGATTTACACTGGCATTGTTCTCTATGATAACGGTGATAGGGATGATTGTGCTGAGGATAAAAGAACCTTTTCTGGAACATCCCTACAGAACGTTTGGATACCCAATTACCCCGTTGTTATTTATCTCAGGTAATCTATGGATTATCTATTTTTCCATAAAGAGCAAGCCCATTATTTCGCTTTTCGGTATAGGAACAATAGGATTAGGTTTTTTGTTTTACCTATACTTCAAGATAAGGAACAATACAGCGAAAACGAAACTTTCAGGTCAGACTAGATGACACAACAGCACACTTAAGCGCGCTGTTGTGTGTGTTTCCTCACCTATCGCTTCTTATAGACAGTAATCCTCTTTCCTATTCGACCTACTGAAAGAAGCTCTTTAAATGCTTCGTGTTCAATATAGCCAACGAGTATGGCCTCTTGCTTCAACTCTTTAGCCAATTTCTCTTCAAGACGTTTCTCTTCAAAGCTGCCGCTCATAAAATAGTAGATAACATCATATCCGGAAAAGTCTGCCTCAAAGAAATCACCCCTGATAAGTTCTGTTTTAGACAGATCAAACCTATTGGATAGTTTGTCCCGAGCCTTGAGACCTGAATTAAATATGTCCTCGTCGAATTCAATTCCAGTTGAGGCAGCGCCAAAAAGAGATGCTAAAAAAACTACCCTTCCATCACCACTTCCAAGATCGAGGAAGCGAATCCCAGGTTTCAATACCTTATTGAATGCCGTCAATATGTTTGGGTCCTTTATTCTGGTTGGGACAAAGATACCTTTTTCGACATAATAGCCCCCTGTTTTAAAACTGAACAATTGATTCTCAATCTTCTTCGGCAGAGACTGATCACACGCTTTTACTATAATATCTATCATTTCCTCTGTAATTACCTGAGATGACTGAGTATGAATAGGAAACAGATTTCCTTTGACTGAGGACTTATCTTCTGCAATGCAATAAGGCGCTATAGAATAAGAAACAAAGAAGAAAAAAACAGACAGCACAGATATTAGAAGCAAAGTATAGTTTTTTTTGTTGGAATGAACAGCTTTTATATTTGACATTGTATTTTCCTGAATAATTGTTGTATTCCCATCACCCAATGAACTAGCAAATATCCCTAGGCAGCTATCGACTTGAGGTGGTTAAGATTCACTTTTTGTTTAGCTTTCCACAAATCATACTGAAGCTGAAGCCTTAACCATCCCTCTGGAGTCCGGCCAAAAACCTTTGAAAGTCTCAAAGCCATTTCTGGACTAATCCCCGACTTACCGTTCAAAAGCATTGAAAGGGTTTTTCTGGTAACACCAAGAGATTCAGCAGCCTCGGTGACAGCCAAGTTAAGTGGATCGATACACATATCTCTAATTATTTCACCAGGATGTGGTGGATTATGCATACCCATAATAATCTCCTTTAATGATAATCTTCATAATTTACTTCAAAAACATCTCCATTTTTTATCCTGAATGTTATACGCCAATTCCCGCTAACCTTTACAGCCAATGTATCCTTTCTTTTACCTTTTAAATTGTGCAAATTTAAACCAGGCAAATCCATATCATCGACAGTTTCAGATGTCTCAAGAAGTGCGAGAATTCTCCGCAGGCGTTCCACATGCTGTAGGTTAACTCCGGAGGTGTGTCCGGATTCAAATAGCCTCTTCAGCCCTTTATTTATCACCGATTTTTGCAAAGGGATAACCGTCACACGATATAACAAAGAATGTAAATCCTGTTGTTTAGATTACTACTGATAATCTGCTGTCCTTTTCGACCAGAATATTCTTTTTAATAAGGTCATCAACTATTTCATTAAACCTGGATCCAGAGTGAACAGTTAAAAACCGTATACTTTCAAGGACTTAATTATCACATTTTGTGAAGAAAAACTGTTTGATTTCAAAGAAGAATCAATCATTGGCTCTGGATTTAGGTTAAATAAAATAATTAGTCATTTCTTGGAGTTCTCAATGAAAAGATTAATTTTTCTGAAACAACTAGTGATACATTTTTGAGGATTTGACAGCTACTCCATACGATGGTGAAATTCATATATATCCTTTTTTATATTTTAGTATCTTACCAACAGCACTTTTAGGTAGATTACTAACAAATTCCACAGATTGGGGCACGGCGAAATCAGGAAGATTTTTCTTGCAAAGTTCTATAACTTCTTCTTCCGTTAATTCTTTCCCTTCCCGCAGTACAATAAAGGCCTTTATTGCTTCTCCAAGGTTTTCATCCGGTAACCCTATTACTGCAGCTTCTTTAACAGAGAGGTCCTGATAGATTATATCTTCAATTTCCGAAGCTACAATAGTCTTCCGCGAAATTGTTATAAAGTCCTTTTTCCTTCCTTGAATGTATATATAACCTTCATCGTCTATTGTAGCCATATCTCCTGTATAAAGCCATCCATCTCTTATGGTCTGTTCAGTTGCCTGAGGTGCCTTCAAATATCCTTTCATGATGGCATCACCCCTAACTATAATCTCACCTGGTATGTAAGGTGGAAGGTCATTTCCCTGATCATCAACTACCCTTATGTTTACATTTATGGCCTCCCTGCCAACGGATTGTAACCTTTTCAATTCCTCAGGAGATCCTTCTGTGACAACCTCGTCTGGTCTTAGCCAGGCTATACCACCGCATTCTGTGAGAGCAAACATATTACCGAAGATATTACCGAAGACCCTTATGGCCCTTTTAAGAATCTCAGAAGATAGAGGAACTCCGGTAAGAGCAATGAAACGCATAGTGTTTAAATCATATTTCCCTATATCCGGGTGATCGAGAAGCTGGATAAGGAAGGGAGTGCCCATAAATGTATGATTTGCCCTCCTTCTCTCGATTGTCTCTAAAATACAATCAGCCGTCATCTCCGCTGCTATAATACAGCTACCTCCTACATAATAATGGCTGAAAACCCAAATTGGAATTACCGGTCCCCAAAAAATCGGTGTAGCGATTATACCTATATCGTCCGGTGTAACTCGATGCGCAAACAGAGTGTTCAAGGCTATCGCTAGGCTGCTCTTATGGGTATGAACTATTTGCTTGGGAAATCCAGTTGTCCCACTTGTATTAATGATAAGCAAATCATCATCTTCATTAACGGATATATTGGGGTCTTTCGACTCATGAGCCAAAATGAATTTTTCGTAATTTATCTCACTTTCTACAGGTTCACCCAGAACTATAAAATCTTTCAAACTGTTGAGTTCCCCTTTAAGTGAATCTACAATATTCCTGTACTTTGGCTGGAATATTACAGTATCCGTCTCGGTATTTCTTACTATATAAGTCAGGTCATTAACGGAGAGAAATGGATTTGCCGCCATATAGGTCATCCCCAGTTTCGCTGTAGCACAGAAAATTTCCACATGCTGGTGGCAGTTGTCTGCTATAATTACTGTTCTGTTCCCTTTCTTATGGCCTAAGCTTAAAAGACCGTTGGCAAGTCTGTTTACCCTGTCATCCAGTTCTTGATATGTATAACTCGTTTCTTCAAAGATCAAAGCCGTCTTTTTTGGAAACCTTCTTGCATTGCGCCTAATAATATCACCAATGACCATTTCAAGTCCTCCTTCTAAAGGGTTACAATTCACAATGTTGACGCCCACTGTTAAAGCAAGTTCTGAAAGACTACTTTTAAAGGTCAATTTTTAATCTGTCCCCATATGGCCATTCGAGAAGCACTATCTCGTCTGGAGCTACAAGATCAGTAACTGCAATTTGCTCCTCTATGGCTTGACCGTTGATTGTAGCCTTTAGTTCAACATATCTGTGGTACTTCTTGAGGGTCACTGTGAAGGATCCACCTCAGCATCAATCCCCAGGACTGTCGAGGAAACCGTCCTGGCTTTGCGTGTCAAAATAGCGGGCATCCTTTTGTCCTTCAATGTCCTATATTTTGATTCTTGTTTGCTCTTTTGTGAACGGGCAAAAGCGTGCGCCAAGTTGACATCACCCTTTCACACATTTCAGGCCATAAATCAAAGTTGCCATAAGGGTCCACTGCTTTCAAAGCTATTTTCCTTCATTAAATTTCTCAAAAAAACTATTGAGCACCTTCTTAAAGGATTCGATTTCCTGTTCAGAAAAGCCTGTTTTGATCTCTTCGTTCACTCTTCTGATGACGGTTTTTGCCCTGTTAATTTCCTTCATTCCTTGAGTTGTTAGATAAATATGGAATATGCGGCGATCGGTGGGGCTCACCTTACGGCTGACAAAACCGGATTTTTCCAGACGATCAATTAGTCCCGTGATCGTGGAGTTGTCTATGGACAAAAGTTGGCTCAGCTCGGTCATGCTTTGTCCCTCCCTCCGTTTTAACAAGAAGAGAATACCCGTTTGTGCCGGTGTCACCCTGATCTCTTCCATGTCAAGGGCATTTTTTAGATAGGTCCGCAGTTTTTGTTGGGCTGTAAAAACTAGGTATATAAGGCGATCATCGGTTAGCATCTATCATCTCCTCCACTTTTTTGTTTATTCGGATTTATCCGATTTTCCAACCAATGCCATTAGCGTCGTCAACGATGTTGCGCACAGCTTTTCAACCCCATTTTTAACAACGAAAACCTCAGTTCTGCATATAGTCAAGGTACGTCCTGATTTTATGACCTGTCCACGAGCAATAAGAAGTTCACCATCCCCAGGAGCGATAAGATTCAATTTGTACTCAACGGTTAGGATTGATGAGTCCTTGGGCATTAAACTGAAAGAAGCATAGCCTCCTGAATTATCAGCAACCGTGCCAATGATGCCTGCATGAAAAAAGCCATGCTGCTGAGAAAGTTCTTTTTTGTAAGGAAGATGGATTTCGCAGTATCCAGGCTTAATTTCAACAAGTTCTGCTCCAATAAAATCCATAAACTTCTGGCGTGAAAAACTTGATCTCACTTTCTCTTGATAGTTCGGGTCTAAAGGCTTAAAGGACATTGACATTATATTCACCTCCTTATTAACTTCGATGATGTTTCCTCTATTTGTTTTCTATTCAAAAACTTCCCAGCCGCTTAAATCTCACTCCATTGGGTTCAAAAAATGTATAGAATAACTCATTAGTTAGATAAGCTCACAGTGCTTGTCAGAAAGAGAAAACCAATGTAAATGACTCTATCATTTGTTGGCATGAAGAAAACCTGTTATATTATTTAGTTTAGTATGCCAATATCTGGCATACCAAATAATGTTTGTCAAGTATTTTTTTAATGTTCCGGAACTCCGATATAAGAAAAAGGAAAAATTCAACTTTTTTCAAAAAAACTCGATGTTTGCCAGTTTTCATGTAATCACAACCTTTGCGCCAGATAGGGTCTCATGTGGCATTATTTGGACGTGGCTGCACGAATACAAACATACATATGGGGGGGATATGCCAGGAAATAAAAACGTGTCTAATGCCATATAAAGCTGCGCCTAACCTATTGATATTATCGAGCTTTTGTCATTATCCGATTTGACATAACCGCTGTTTTGTGCTTATCCTGCGCTTATGACAAATCGGGAGAAAATGCAAGATGGAGCCTGTTTGGGAGCTTCTGTTGACCGATGAGCTTTTGATGGGTCTGTGTGGGTTTAATGCCTGTCAGGTGAAGAGCGGGAGTTGTGAGAGGGAGACGAAGCTGCGCAAGACACCCATGCCGGAAGTCCGGGGGCACTTTGAGTTGTGATTGGTTTAATCCCGAGGGTTCTGAGGCCAATACCGCCAGGAAGGATTACGAGCCTATCCCTTTGAATGCTGTCGTGGTGAAAACCTGGGACAATCAGACACCACCGGTAGATAAACAAGTGGTCATGG
>PFIF01000053.1 GCA_002782605.1 Deltaproteobacteria bacterium CG_4_8_14_3_um_filter_43_13
AAGGGTGGAGAAGGGTATCCCTAAAGGTGTTTCGCCGGTGTAACGGCGGTTTACTATTCCTATCCCATCCACTTCAGGGATATAGAAGGATGCAGCCTCAAAACAGCCGCAATTGGTGGCCGGGTAGAGGATGGTGCTATTGAGGAAGAAGTGGTGGTATTTATGGTTTGACCTCTCCCATATCTCCTCATCCACACCCTTATACCAGCTCATATCTTCATCTATCAGTTCCCCTCTATGACAGGGGAATATATACCCTCCTGGCTCAACCTCATAGGTGGTCTTCATGCCGGCCCAGGAAGCAAAACCGCAAAAGGGTACATTTGAGGGGGCTACCACGCAGGCATGGTTAGGGGCAATCATCTTGCACAGGGTGCATCCATAAAATGTATCAACATCGGCATCCTGCATCTCTTTTGACCATGCATCGTAAACCTCCTGTCTTTTCTTGAGCCTCTCAGATATCTCTGTTATGGCCTCTTTAGGCACACCCTGTGGGGCGCCTTCTATCACCCCTCCAACCACAGGGGCCCCTACCGTTATAATCATCTCTACCTTCTCCAGCAAAGGAGAAGTCGTCCGGCTGTATGCCCTCATAATCTGGGCAAATTGGTAAAACCCTTTGTATCTAGGACCAGCCTTCTTCGACAGTCTGATCCAGGGCTCAAAAGCTGCTCCGGTTATCATCCATCCCTCTGTGGTCATACAGGCCGTCATCACCTGTCTGCCTATATATTCAGCGTGCAGGTGTGACAGGTCTTTTCCATAGACCTTCCAATGCAGGCCAAAGGGGATGGTGGACTCTGGAAGTATCTCGTGGATATCGGGACCATACAAAACGACTTTCCCATCATCAAGATCATCAGGGCTTTCACAGATGTCTGTATAGTAGAAGCCGGTGTAAGCCGTCTTTGGCCCCCCCAGATCAAGGAGATACTCTCCCTTCCGAATATGGCTGAAGTATTCGGGCCCCTGTCCTATCTCGTCCAGACCGTCATAGGCATGCTCCAGATCTGGTAACTGCCATTCCCGTGGAGGTGACATATTGTACTTATCGATTATCTCTTTTTCCACAAAGGCCAGACTGGGGCCTGCATGTTTAAATTTTACTTCTCTTTCTGCCATTTTACTTCCCTCCCTTTCTTAAATAGAGATTCCCTTTTTGGATACCAGATGAACGATACATGCATCCTATAATCTATAACTCGTTACTACCTGCGTTAAACACCCCCTTTCCAAGTTCTACCCTCTCCTTCTTTAACACATCTAGCGCGGTTCAGAAATCATCGCCTCAATGCTAGTTGTCGAATAAGCCATAATTCTCTCATAGACCCTACCCACCGCTGCAGAGAGAGGGGAATCTGTTGATAGGTTTACTACCGGTTTCCCCAGAATGCTAAGATGGGCTATCTCTTCCTCAAAAGGGATACAAACATCTACCTCAAGCCCATTTTCCCTCGCCGTTTTATCCAATAACGGTTTTATCCCGGGGGATACCTTATTTGCCACAACCATAATCGTCCCAATATCGATGGAGAGTTCTCTTGAAAGCTCAATGACTCTTCTGGCAGTCAACATGCCGTTCTTTGTTGGCTCAGTAACTACGATCAGGACATCGACTCCTTTTGTAGTCCGCCGGCTTAAGTGCTCTAATCCGGCATGGCAATCGATCACTGTGAAGTCATAGCTTCTCGCTCTAAAGTCTATTACCTGACGGATAATATTGTTGAGAAAGCAGTAGCATCCACTCTCCTCCGAGCGGCCCATCACCACTATGTCGAATTCGGCGAATTCCTCGATAACCTCGTGTAAAGTCAGTCTTACAAACTCTTCCCTGGTCATTATTGTCTTACTTCGTGCAGGCGCATCTATGATAGACTCTCTCACATGGCCAATACTCTTTCGAACTGTCACCCCGAGCGCCTGGGGAAGATTGGAATCAGGGTCGGCATCTATTGCCAGCACACTACCAATCTGAGACAGTCTTCTGATTAGAAGTGCGGCCAGGCTTGTTTTTCCTACACCACCTTTACCCGATACAGCTATGGTTGCCCCCTTCAATTTTTTACCTCCGAGACGGATGCTACTCCCTTTACAAAATCAGATTTGGCTTGGAAAGGCTTATGGGATAGACTGAAAGTGGATCAGAGATGGTTATCACGTAGGACTAAAGAAAGGGCATGAATTTTCAGCTTTTCCCTGTGCCTACCGAACACGGGTAGAATTCTTGATGACAGCTCAGGTAAAGCCGAAAAACCTGTACACGTGGGAACTCCTAATGTGGCAATGAAAAGATGTGGCTATATAATAATCGAGCGTATTCCAACATGTCAAACTGGAAATTCCGATACTCAAAAAGGTTTTGTTAGGTGAAACCGATTAAGAATCAGTATCCTTTTTTTGGTTTTCTTCAGAAGCAGTTAAGAGAAAATCAAGCATTGCTTGACACATGGGAGATGCGACTCTCCTTTTGTTTCTAATCAGATAAAAGGAGCGGAACATGGGAATGCCTTTTACTTGCAGAGTCTTGAGTATCCCCATTTTCACCTCTGTCTCCAGCACCCTTGAAGACAGGATGGATAAGCCCGAGCCCCGCCTTTATACCCTCTTTAACCGCAGTGGTTGTGCCAAAGCGGGCCACCACATTGAGGGAATCGATCCCGTTTGATACGGATTCCCGGAGATAATCCTCCATGCTTTTTAATGTGCCTGAGCCGACTTCTCTCAGTATAAAGGGCTCCCCGGAAAGTTCCTCAATCGTGATCTTACCCTTATTGGCCCAGCGGTGATGAGGAGAAACGACCAGAACGAGCTCATCATTCCAAAGTTCATGGGATACAATACTATTGTGGGAACTTTTGGACCCAACCACACCCAGGTCAAAATCTCCATGAAGAACCCGGGTCTCGATTTCTCTGGTATCTGAGATAGTCAACGTGATGAGCACGGAAGGATATTCTGCATTAAAACGTGCGATGACTTTTGGAAGGATAAATTCACCCGGCACGGTGCTTCCGCCAATATGAATCTCCCCCCGTTTTATACCAAGAAAATCCTGCATTTCCAGACACGCCGTTCTCTTCATCTCCAAGAGCTTGGTTGCGTGTTTATATAGAAGTTCTCCAGCCCTGGTTGGAACTACTTGCCTGCCCAGACGATCGAGTAGCCTGGTTCCAATGATGGTTTCAAGGTTAGCTATTCTTTCGCTGACGGAAGCCTGGGCCAGGCAAACCGCGTCAGCAGCCTTTAAAAAACTCTTGAGTTCAATTACCTTGCAGAGGATTTCCAAGTGGCGGAGGTCAAAATCCATCAACCTTACCCCTTGCCGTTATTCTTTAACGGGCAGCACATGGATTGCTTTGATGATCAGTTGAACATTATCATCCGGTTTAAGCTCCATTGCTTCAACTGATTCGGTAGTGAGAACCGATACCATCTCAGCGGGATCAGTAACTTCAAACTTTACCATTGCCATTATATCGCCTTTTTTTACCGACTTCACTTTTGCTTTGATAGCGTTTCTTGCACCGTATTTCATTCTTATTCCCTCCTCTCCATTA
>PFIF01000257.1 GCA_002782605.1 Deltaproteobacteria bacterium CG_4_8_14_3_um_filter_43_13
AAGAGCCGTGTGAGGGCAAACCTCAAGCACGGTTCTGTGAGGGGCATTAACAACCAACAAAGGAGGTTGAAAAGATGTCTACTCGACAGAAATTGGCAGTTTTTATCTTTGCGGCCATAATGCTCTTTGCGATAGGCAAATCATCCTATGCAGAGGGTGGTTGGAGCATTCAGCTCGAGCCTATGTGGATGGATGTAACCGGGAATGACGTTCATGTGGGTGATGTATTTAACTATAAGGAGGAGTTTACAGAGGATGCTGAAGGAAATTATACTGTGAAGTACGGAGTTACCTATGATCCCATAAACCTCAATATGGATAGTAAACTTACACTGAGGACAGAGATCGTCTACAAGAAGACCCAGTGGGGTCTCGGTGTTAGTGGATGGTGGTTTAATACCGATGCCTCATTAAGTGGAAGGGTGACCACCCCTCCGTCCGAAAGTACGGGGGATGGATATACCTATTATGTAAACGGTGTACGTATGTGGGATTCTACTATCATACCTGTCTATAATGAGCTTGAGGAATCCTATTGCTCTCCGGTTGATTACTGGGCAAGGAATGACCTCGGAGTATGGACGGCAAACATCTTTGGGTTAAGGACACTGGCAGAGAAGGAGAACAGCCATATTGATCTTACATTTGGCTTGAAGGTAGGTAGCCTCAATAATGACAGGAATGAGGGACAGACACAGCGAGCATATGTGGAGGATTATTATTACTATGGCCTTGACTTTGACAACAACATAAGGCTCGAAAGTACTAGTAAAGCAGATTATGGTTTAATGGCAGGTCCAAGTATAGGTTTGCAGGGAAAGGCAAAGTATAAGAGGGTCGGAATTGAGGCCCTTGTCAATCAATCCGTCCTTATTGGTAAGGTGGACCAATCAGGAACCTGGACGGATATTGATGACATATTGTATACATATGGTGGTTCTACCATTCGGCATAACGTCTATACCGGCGGATTCTCATTCTCAAAGGACGAAACAGTAGCAATCCCTGTTACAGAACTGAGGCTGAAATTCATGGTTGATCTGATGAAGAATGTCTCCATAGGTATTGGTGGCTTTGCATCTATATGGTACAATGCACCTCTTGCACCAAAATGGTCAGTGCCTGGTGATTGGACAGCAGCAGAAGGAAGTGGATGGCGGCTACAGAAAAATACACTAGTCTTTTATGGAGGCATGGCTGCCCTTAATATCAGGTTTAATTAAGACTCGGGGGAATTTAACCTCCAAAAGAAGGCCGTATCCTTTTCAAGTGGGGATATGGCCTTTTGTTTTTCCATGGGAATTCTGGGGACATGGAATTCTGGGGACACAATATCTTTGGAAATTCTGGGGACACAATATCTAACTAATACTTAAGCAAATTAAAAATTAAGTATAGTGTCTCCAGGATTCCAGAATTCAGTATAAGGATAAACCTAAAAATATACTGAGGTTATACGGCTATTGATTTCGATGAAAAATACTGTGAGAATATTTAACGCTCTGATTTTTCCTGGTGGCGGATATAAAGAGCAAAAATTCCTGCCACAATCACCGCAGCAACGGCGATGGCTGCTACTATTTCCATATTATTTCTCCTTGTCTTGCGGGGTTATATAATACGCAATCGCAATCAGGGCAAAAGATGCAACGGCAGCTATGGCGCTGGCAACAAGATTAACGTCTTTCACAACAAAAGATCCTATTGCAGTCGTGGTAAGCAAGTATTTGGCTACATCAAAGAATACATTGCCCAATGCTTTTCTGCGTTCTCTGTTCACAAAATCACTATGCCAAATTTTGGCTATAACGTAAAGGTAAAAATTTGAAGAAAACGATACTTATTTTTGTAACAGTTCAGCCCCTTGATGTCAAGAAGCATTATGCAGCCATAAGAAGCCTTTTGCGCAACAGTTCTGACAGTTCTGGGGGGACAGTTCTACAGTTCTGGGGACACAACACTCAAAATTCAGGGGACACAATACCTATTTCTGCGCTTTGCAAGGTCGTGTATAGACTGGGACGTTGGTTCTAAAACAACTTAATAATATATCTATTCTACCTCTGATAATTCCTCAGAACTCGCCAACCGATTGACAGCAGAAGTCGTCACACCATGAAAACAGGTAACCCCTGCTATACTATAACCCACCTTCTCCACTGCCACCTTCATTTCTCACCCCACCCTTTAAGATACTCCCTAAAGAGACCATGAAATAGCATATACTTTCCTCTGTCTATCTTCTTTAAACAGTCTTTCTCATAAAGTCTATTGAAGATGTAGGTTATCTGGTTACTCTTCTTTCCCATTTTCCTGGCTACATCAGAGACGGTAATCACTCTATCTTTGCTTTGAGCAATTATCTGCAAGACCTGTTGCTCGGAAGTGCTCGCAGAGCTATAGAAATCTTCAAACAGTTGACTGGCCAGTCCATCAAGTATCATTGGGAAGCAGGCCCTATAGACCTTCTCATTGATGTCACTCTTGACCGCATTCTCGCATAAATAATAGCCAAAGAGTTGGATTATATAAGGATGTCCTTCACTCTCTTCGGCAATTAGTTTCTTTACCTCAGGAGTCATCTTATATGGCGAATCAGACAAAGGTTTTTCAATGGCCTCAATACTCTCCTCTCTTGTTAGTTCTTTAAGAGTGATTGGATTAAAGAATCTGGCTAAAGGAGAATGAATCTTTTTTATCTGTCTAAAAAGGGTTAGTTTCCCCGAGAGAACAAGCATATAGCCACATTTCTCTTCAGATAGTCTTCCGAATATATTGCGCAAGAACTGAAGGCTCCCCTCTATTCTTTCTAACTGCTCTGCCTCATCCATCATTATGATCACCGCCGGAATCCCCTGGCAAATGTTATCCCAAATCCTTTTTAGCTCATCGCGGGCTTCCAGTGATGAAGGCACCCCTTTTTTAGTTGCCTGAAGGGAGGAACTCAATAGTCCAATTGAAACCTGATATTCATCAAAGAAACTTCTTGTCTTCTCTAAGAGTGAAAAGAGCTTTGAATGCAAACCCCCTTCTCTCTTTATTCCGGTTAATATCTGATAGACGAGAGAGTCAATTGAATCCACAGAGACATCCAGATCTATACGAACAACCACACATTTCTCTTTCTTAACCAAACTCTCACATTTCCTTAAAAGTGAGGATTTTCCAATTCCTCTCTCTCCCAAGACAGCTAAATTCATAGGGTTGCCATCCCTAGCACTCTTGAGAAACATAGTAAACCTATCTATTTCACTTCCCCTACCAGCAAAGAATTGAGGGTCGACTGTTCTTCCTGGAGTAAAAGGATTTACTGCCATTTTACCCGCCTTTTGCAATTATAGCGATCATAGCATTTATAGCAATATTTCGCTATTTTTGATATTTTTGATATATTACATGCTAACAATAGAGAATGTCAAATAATTTTTTCACCTGAAAATACGTTTCTGACAGGCGAGACGCCTGTCCTACCGGTTATAAGGTAAAATAGGGTAAAATAGGGACAGGTAAAATAGGGACAGCGACCGTTTAATTGAGCGAGGCCAAGGAATGGAGAAGGGGAAGGAGTGAATGCGGACGCCTAACCAGTCGTTCCAGCGGCCAAGCCGCTGAACTCATCGTTGGGCGTAGAAAGGAGCGAACTATGAAGATACCATTTCCGATATTAGCAGCTTTGGCAGTTGCTGTATGGGTCAGTTATCGGGTCAGGCATTGATAACGAGATTGGTGTAGCGGAAGATTCCTTGCAAGGTAGATATTAACAACCTTCTTCGATAACCTGGATTTTCTCTTTTACCCAGGAACGAACCAATTGGGCCCGGTCAATACCTGTCTTTTTTGATTCTTTGTCGATTATCCTGAGGTCAGTTAAATCGAGCCTCAACTGGATGAGTTTCTTAGTCGGGCGTGTAAAGATAAGGTCAGATTCCTCCCAGCCTTCAAACTCTTCGGGTTCATGTTTCTCCCAAAACTCCTTCAATTCCCCATCAGACATTTTAGTTAGATCAGGTAAAATTCCCTTTACCATTTATCCCCTCCTCTTTAGCCTCTCGACGTACCTTCGTTTTTGTGCATTGTTCATCTCTCTAGCTGTAATTATTCGTAACCAAGGATACTCCTTAGACTTCTGAATCTGACACCATAAATTCAGACTTTTATGTCCCTTCTTAATTTCTTCGATAGTTGCCGCAATATAATCCACCCTTTGAAAATCTTCTAATATGTCTTCTTCTTCAACCTTTCCCTCTCTTATCAATTCTAAGAGCCTGTCTTGCTTTTGCATCTTTCCCCCATAAAAAGGTTATGTAGTGGTTATCAATAGGCTTATTTTACGTATAGTCCCTGACAAAGTCAAGGTTTTTGTATGGTATGGAGGGGGGTTGGCTATAGTGGTGGGTAAGGAGAGGTTAAGAGACAAAAAGCGAGATTGGTGTAGCGGAAAATTCCTTGCAAGATAAAGGCATATCTGATAAAAAGGAGAATATCAGGTGTCTTTTGATGGTGAGACTTCAGGAAAAGGCAATAAAATTTGTAACTATTCAGGCACAAAGAGACAAAGGCACATAGGCACAAAGTTGTAGGAATACGATCGGAATACAGGACACAACCTGTCCAAATGCCGCTTTGTAAACATCTTATAGGAACTTAAGTAACTCATTCTCTTTAGATCTCTCGACTTTGTGCCTTTGGTGCTCTGTGCCTTTGTACCTACCTGAGTAGTTACTAAAATTTTTGATCAACTAAGATTGACGGCTTCGTAAAAAGTCCATCTGCGGCGTTCCGCTGCATCCTCAGTCATTGCAGCGTACAGGTAAGTACGCCTCATTCCTTC
>PFIF01000188.1 GCA_002782605.1 Deltaproteobacteria bacterium CG_4_8_14_3_um_filter_43_13
ACCCCTACCCTGCCCCTCCCCCATCAAGGGGGAGGGAATATTTATAGTAATTCATAGTAAAGGTATTAAAGGGACATTCCACTAGCCAGGGATTACACAATTGGAGAGTCTGGTGTCTAACGTCCGGAGTTCAGTATCTGAATTGGAGAGAGGAGACAACCTATGATTACCGGAGAACAAAAACCCATAGACGAGATCAGGGAGATGATCGCCCCTTACAAACGAATCCTCGTCCTCGGCTGTGCTTCTTGTGTGGCCGAATGTGCGGCCGGAGGGGAAAAAGAGACGGCAATGCTTGCGTCTACTTTACGTATAGCAGCCAAGATGAAGGGAGAAGATGTGCTTATTGAAGAGAAAACCCTTGACCGCCAATGTGTGAGGGACTTTGTCGTCCTTCTTGATGACATAATCGAAAGATATGACGCAGTCCTTTCCCTGGGATGCGGGGCAGGGGTTCAGGCAGTTGCCGAAATATTTCCGGAAGTGCCTATAATCCCTGCCATAAACACCGGGTTTCTGGGTGAGACAAGGGATCAAGGCTACTGGGTGGAGAGCTGTCTGGGGTGTGGTGACTGCATGCTTTACCACTTCGGCGGCATTTGCCCTCTGGCGCGGTGTTCCAAACAGCTTTTAAACGGACCGTGCGGGGGTTCGATGGACGGCAGGTGTGAGATCAATCCTGATGTTGAGTGTGCCTGGCATATGATCGTCGATCGTTTAACAAAATTCGGGGCACTTGACAGGCTTGAAAATATCTACCCGCCGAAGGACTGGTCGAGAAAACAGGGCGGAGGACCGAGAAAGATAGTCAGGGAGGACCAACAAAAGTGAACAATAGCAGCAAGTTAAAAAGAGTGCTTGAGGGAGGCGGTTTTGCAGTTACAGCAGAGTGTGGTCCCCCTAAAGGGGCGAACCCTGATGTTGTGCTAAAGAAAGCTGAGATGCTGCGAAACAAGGTGGATGCCGTTAATGTTACAGACAACCAGACTGCCATAGTAAGGATGTCTAGTATTGCGGCTTGCAGTCTGTTGAAAACAGCGGGGCTTGACCCTGTGCTCCAGATGGTGGTGCGGGATCGTAATAGAATAGCCTTACAGTCTGATATTCTGGGTGCATCTGCACTTGGCATAAGGAATGTTTTGTGTCTCTCAGGCGATCATCATATTTTTGGAAATCAGCCCCAGGCAATGGGCGTCTTTGACCTGGACTCCATACAATTTGTTCAGGTGGTTAGAACGATGCGGGATGAGGGGAAGATTCTCGGAGGCGATGGCCTGAGTCAGCCCCCGGATTTCTTTATCGGAGCGGCTGCTAATCCCTTTGCCGATCCGTTCGATTTCAGAGTGATACGCCTTGCCAAGAAGATAAGGGCAGGCGCTGATTTTATCCAGACCCAGTGTATCTACAACCTTGATAGGTTCGAAAGGTGGATCGGAATGGCCAGAGACAGGGGCATTACTGACAAGGCTTATATCCTTGGCGGGGTTACACCCCTGAAGTCGCCCGGCATGGCTAAATACATGAAGAACAAGGTGTCGGGGATGGATATACCGGATGAAATTATAAAGAGGATGGAGGGGGTACCTAAGGACAAACAACGGGAGGAAGGTATTAATATCTGTGTAGAGACAATCCAGAGGTTGAGAGGGGTGCCGGGCATCAAAGGGGTTCATATCATGGCCATCGAGTGGGAAGAGGTAGTTGGTGAAATCGTGGAGAGGGCAGGGCTTCTGCCGAGGCCTGTCTTTGATTAGGAATGAGAGCCCCATTTTTGGTTGTCTTTGCCGGCTGCCTGTTCCTTGTTGCTTCTTATGAACTACAGTTTTGCGCCATGTACCTGTGACCATTGGCATATCTTCCCGGCTCCTTTTACGGGATTTGAGAGAGTTCTTGCGTATAACAAGCAACAAGGAACAGGCAGCCGGCCTGACAACGATGGGCTAATGAAAAATTTCCTTTGGAGCGAACATGAGCAGGATTTTTGGGGCACCCATCTTGACGAAGCGAAAGATAAGCATTTTCAGGTGGTTGAGCCTGAAGGGCGAGTTCCTGAAAATGCATGGAGCGAGTCATAGATGGGTCAAAAAGCCTGCACTAGAGAGCGGAAAAGGGAATTTTTCAGTATGAACTAATAGAAACAAGGGAGTGAACGTATGCCGTCCAAATATATGATACACACAAAACCTGTGCCTAATCGCTTCGAGCCTGTAAGCAGATCGGGGATTATTGCATGGGAAGAGGGTTGTTTGAAGTGCGCCGTCTGCGTTAAGAAGAGGTGTATTTACGACGTCTATGATAAAAGGGGCATTGATTCCCGTCACATGATCGAATCCATTGACAACCTGTGTATGAACTGTTACAGGTGCGTTCAGAATTGCCCTAAGGAACTGATACATAAGTCGTTGAATCCCGAGTTTAATGCCATGGGGGATTCTCACTGGTCACCGCCGATTATTGTCAGGTTGTGGAAGCAGTCTCAAACAGGAAAGATACCGGTTTCAGGTGCCGGATATCCCGGTCCTTTCAGCGGCCCCGGGTTTGATTCCATGTGGACGGATATGTCAGAGATAGTCCGTCCGACAAGAGACGGTATTCACGGTCGTGAATATATAAGCACTGCAGTGGACATTGGTAAGACTCCGGAACATTTGATGTTCAATCACAGCGATACACTTGAAGGGGAGGTCCCTTCCATTATTGACATTCCGCTGCCTATACTCCTGAAGATGCCTTCTTTTGGCACAATCAGCTCAAACACGATAAAAGGCTGGGCCATGGGTGCGCGGCGTCTTGGGACTTTTATAGCCCTTCCCATGGAGAAGATCGATTCCGCATTGGAGGACATGGGCGGCTGGTTGATGCCGCTGGTTTTACCCAAAGGAACTTCAATTGGCAATATCCCGAAGAATGCAAAAATTATAGAGATTCCCTGGACAGAAGAATGGCAGGGGGTTGTTGAGGATATTAAAGGATGCTTCCCTAATATCTTTGTATCCATAAGGATACCTATGGCTGAAGGTATGGATGAGAAGGCGCTTTCTCTGGCAAGAGGCGGTATCTCCATTATCCATCTGGAAGGAAGCTTGATGTCTCGGTTTATGGATGATAACACCCGTAATCTTAAAGATGGGATTAGATCGGTCCATATGAAACTTGTTGAAGAGAACATCAGGGATGGGGTTACTCTCCTTGCCAGCGGTGGACTGGCCATGGCAGAGCATGTGGCTAAGGCAATAATATGCGGGGCAGACACTGTCTTTGTAGACTTCCCTATTCTGATAGCCCTGGAATGCCGTATGTGTCGCAGATGCACCAAAGGGCTCTCATGTCCTGTGGAGATAGATACAGCCTCACCCAACTGGGTTGCCTCCCGTGTCGTAAACCTGATCGGGGCATGGCACAATCAACTAATCGAAGTGATGGGAGCAATGGGTATCAGGGATGCCCGCCGATTGAGGGGAGAGGTAGGACGCGCCATGTTTTTTGATGATATGGATAGAGCCGCCTTTGAATCTATGGGACAGGTCGAGGAGGGATGTGAGCTTGAGTAGTCAAAATGGTTTTCAATTTCCGGAGACTGTGCGGACGCGGTCCCGTTTTAGGAATCCCATTGGAAAATTCAGGGTAAACCGGACAGATGACTGCATAGCCTGTGGAAAATGTGTGGAGATATGCCCTTATGGAGTACACGTGGAAAGAAGGGGGCAGGTTTTTGTTGAAAACAATTACCTGTGCGTAGGTACCGAGTGCCCTGAGCCGTGTTACAAAGCCTGTCCGGTGCAGGCGCTTTCTGTCCGGAGGAACCCTGTTTTCGATACACTGGGGGATTTCAGATGGACAAATGAACTACTGGCCAGTACCTGGTATATGGCAGAATTTGGTGAGAGCCCCTCCGCAGGTTTAGAATACAAGGTCGGAAACTCCGGGGGAGGCTTCGATAAACTCCGTCTGATTTTTAATGGTAACAGGTCACGCTTGGAGGATATTCCGGATGATGATATTGATGTAAGCCTTGAATTGAACCGGAGGGATGATAACGCTTACAGGATAAGGATTGAGGTCCCTGTTTACGGAGGAGGAATGTCCTATGGTTCGGTGAGCGTTACAACTATGGTGAGCAGGGCCAGGGCAGCCGCGGCGCTTGGGACGCTTTCCTGTACAGGTGAGGGCGGATACCCGGATGAGCTGAAGCCTTATGATGACCATATGATCACTCAGGTTGCAACAGGCCTTTTCGGGGTAAAAGAGGAGACCATACAGCGGGTCAAGATTGTTGAATTTAAATATGCCCAAGGTGCAAAACCGGGTCTTGGCGGGCATCTCCTGGGGGATAAGGTAACCCCTGGTGTTGCGCGTATGCGGGAGGCTGTGGTCGGATATCCTCTTTTTTCGCCTTTTCCATTCCACAGCGTATATTCCGTAGAGGATCATAAGAAGCATGTTGACTGGATTAAAGCGATAAATCCAAAAGCGCTGGTATCAGTAAAGGTATCTACGCCCACCGACGTTGATATGGTGGCTGTAGGGAGCTATTACGCCGGCGCTCATATCATAATACATCTCGATGGGAGCTATGGAGGCACTGGCGCTGCCCCTGATATTGCCAAGAAGAATATTGCAATGCCTATCGAATATGCGGTGCCCAAGGTTCACCGGTTCTTACAGGAAGAAGGCGTGAGGGACAAGATGACGGTTATTGCCAGTGGCGGTATAAGGACGCCTCATGATGTGGCAAAGATTATAGCCCTGGGGGCCGACGGGGTCTGCACAGGTACGGCGGATCTGGTGGCATTGGAGTGTGTGCGATGCCAGAACTGCGAAAGCGGGAGAGGGTGTGCCCGTGGAATCGCCACAACAGATACTGAATTGTCAGAATTGATGAATATTGAGTGGGGAGCGCAGCGGATAATCAATATGTACCTGGCCTGGCGAAAAGAGCTGATCAGGATACTCAGGAAGCTGGGTATGAAGAGCATAAAAGAGCTTGTAGGGAGGACAGAGTGTCTGGTCCACCTCGATTATATGTGAGGAAGTGCCAAAGCCATGGAAAGAAAGGGAGTCATTTCAAGGATTGTAGAATCGAGAAAGCCATTGGTGCAGGATCTGCCCGGAAGGATGAATTTTGAGGTAGAGGCAGAAGGCGGCTGTGGCGTTACCGGATTTGCCTGTAGCGTGCCGGTCAGGGGGAAGCATATCTTTGAGCCTTCAAAACAGATGCACAACAGGGGGAACGGTCGTGGAGGAGGAATCGCGGCTATGGGGTTCGACCACAATGCTCTGGGGGTGACTAAGGAGGTACTGGAAGAGGATTATATACTTCAGATCGCTGTGCTGGAAGAAGTGGTCATGAGTGACCTGGAAAATCGTTTTATAAAGCCATTCTTCAGGGTAGATTTTTCGGAACGTTTGCCTCATATAGATGATTACAGGGACATTCCCGGCATGGTAGTGCGCCCCCCGGAAATCCGGCGTTATTTTGTCCGTGTAAAGTCCGACGTTCTCGATGTTTTTGTAAATGAAACAGGTCTAAGGGGTTTAGACAGAAGGAAGGCAGCATGCCTTTGTTGTCTCCCACGGCAGGAACTTCATTATACTTAAGATTGTCGGCTATGCTGAGGAAGTGGTCCAATACTACAAACTTGAAGATTTCAGGGCACATATCTGGATCGCTCATCAACGCTATCCTACCAAAGGAAGGGTCTGGCATCCGGGTGGGGCACATCCCTTTGTCGGTCTTAATGAGGCACTTGTCCACAATGGAGATTTTGCAAACTACCGCTCAGTCGCGGAATATTTGAGACAGAGGAATATCTACCCTCTATTTTTGACCGATACGGAGGTGGCTGCCCTTCTCTTCGATTTATATAGCAGAACCTATGGTTATCCTCTGGAATACGTTATTGAAGCGCTTGCCCCCACTATGGAGAGGGATTTTGACCAGTTGCCTTTAGAAAAACAGAAGATCTACCGGGCTATTCAGGCGACCCATATTCACGGATCTCCGGACGGCCCATGGTTTTTTATTATCGCGAGGAATGAGACTGAGAATAAGCGTTTACAGCTCATTGGCATTACCGATACCTCGATGCTCAGACCCCAGGTCTTTGCCCTGCATGACGGGGAAGTCCAGGTGGGGCTGGTATGTTCTGAGAAACAGGCTATCGACGCTGCATTGAAGAGTCTGGCAGAGGAAGATCCAAGGGTTGGTACGGTGGCGGATCGATACTGGAATGCACGCGGGGGAAGCTATACCGATGGAGGGGCATTTGTATTCAATCTGGAAGAAAGCGATGGCAACTATCTTGAGCGCAGATTGACATGCGTGGACAAATTCGGGCGTGAGATTACTGTGCCGTCCAATCAAGACGCCTATATAACCGATAGGGGATATTCCCTGATGGATAAGGAGTTGGAAACAGGGGCTGAACTGTCCGTTTTTTTTCATAAAAAGCAGTCTGATCTCCTGTATGAATATCTGAAAGACAGGATCAAGGACTCTGGCTACGAAGAGTTCTTCGATTGCCTGATGGAAGTGAAGACATGGGCATTAAGGGGAGAGGGCTGCTTTGAGACGGCGCTGGATGCCCTGACCAGACTGATCGATAGACATTACCCAACCTATGACAAGAAACGACGGTCTATCCTTCAAATGACAGACCGCACCCTTGAGGGTATATTCCGCGGGTTCCCTTCCCTTGAGGCATCGGATGGCAGCAGAAAGGGGGAAGGCAATAGGGTTTCATGCAGATTGATAGACTGTAAGAGCAGGAATCTTCTCAGGGGGCCGGTTGAAGGGGAAGATGTCTTGATTATTGACGGTTCACTCTTCCCACCCGAAGGGGAGGACTGTGACAGCCGCCTGCTTGCAGATGCCTATTGTATGGGTTGGCGCCGGTTTATTGTATTTGGACTCAAGGGGCAGCGCTTTCACGGATGCGGCCTCGGCCCAGGGTCAGATGGCGTGAGGATCGATATCTACGGCAGCTCCGGTGATTATCTGGGCTCCGGGATTGACGGGCTCTCCATTCATGTCCATGGGAATGCACAGGACCAGGTTGGACAGATTATGAAGTCAGGGAAGATGGTCATCTACGGAGATACCGGTCAGACCTTCATGTATGGCGCTAAGGGAGGCGAAGTATATGTTATGGGCAACGCAGCCGGTCGGCCGCTTATCAATGCAGTGGGTCGGCCAAGGGTAGTGATAAACGGCACTTGCCTCGATTACCTTGCCGAGTCGTTTATGGCCGGCGACCCTCATAACGGAGGCGGCTTTGTAGTGTTGAACGGTATGGAATTCAACAGTGACGGGACCGTCATACCTCAATCTGTTCCGTACCCGGGTTCCAACCTCTTTTCCCTGGCATCAGGCGGCGCCATTTATGTCCGTGACCCCCACAGCACGGTGGACGATCAGCGGTTGAACGGGGGAGAGATCGTGCCGCTGGAAGGAAGAGACTGGGAGTTGATCCTTCCCTACCTGCAAGAGAATGAGCGGTTGTTTGGGATTTCAATCGAAGATGACCTCTTAAAGGTTGGCGGAGAGAGGAGAGACCCTCTTGAAGTCTATAGAAAGGTGCAGCCCAAAAGGGGAGAGACCATAGCGGAAGACGGGCTGGAAGAGTGGGATGGTTGAAAATTCCAGATTGACCGAGCTTTACAATCTGTCGAGGGTCATCAGTTCAACCCTGGAGCCCCAGGAGGTTCTGAATCTGATTATAGATGCGGCAGTAAAGATTACAAAGGCTACGACAGGTTCGTTGATGTTGATCGACAGGGATTCTGGGATCTTGAATATCGAGGTAGCCCGTGGATTCCCTCCCCGGGTGGTTAGTGACACCAAACTCAAGATAGGTGAAGGCATTACAGGCTGGGTAGCAAAACAGGGGAAACCGGTCCTGGTGCCTGATGTGACAAGAGATAAAAGATACATAAAGATAGATAAAGACGTAAAATCAGAGCTGGCAGTCCCCCTGATATTGGAAGACGAGGTTATAGGGGTGGTTAATGTGGACAGCACAAGGGCATCCGCATTCACCCAGGAAGATATGGAACTGATCTTCACCCTGGCCAGCCAATCGGCTAAAATCATTCAAAACGCCAAGCTCTATGAGACCCTGAAATGGAGAGTAGAAGAGCTTTCAGCCTTATTTGACATAGGAAAGGTCATTACCGAAACCCTGAACTTAGAAAAGGTTCTTGAGACAATCGTGGAAAAAGCCTCACACCTGATGAATACCAAAGTCTCTTCACTCATGCTGCTGAATTCGGGTGGAGACGAATTAGTGATTAAAGCCGTCCATGGAGGGGGTATGGACTATAATACATTGAAGCCCAATCTTAAGGTGGATGAGAGCTTAATAGGTCAGGTGGTCAGGACTAAAAAACCTCTGATGATCCTGGATGTTCGAAAAGAGAAGGGATACAGACATCTTGATCTGGCAAAAAAAGTGGGTCTATGTTCCCTCCTTTCTGTTCCTATGATGGTCAAAGAGAGAATAATAGGGGTTATTAACACCTATACCGCTGCACAACACAGGTTTACCTCAGAAGAAATCCAGCTCCTTTCCAGCCTTGCCGACCAATCTGCCATTGCTATTGAGAATGCCAGGCTGTATGAACAGATGATAGGACTGGAAGAGAGAATACGTGAGACAGAGAAACTCGGGGTATTGGGAGAGATGGCAATTGAGGTGGCCCACGAGATTAGAAATCCCCTTACCATAGTCAAGATGCTTTTCCACTCCCTGTCTATCCCCGATAAAAAGGATGCGACTATAATCGAGAACGAGCTGGACCGCATGAATAGAATAGTGACCCAGTTTTTGAACTACGCCCGGGGAGAAAAGCCAGAGCAGCAGAAAATGGATATAAACCAGGTCTTAGAAAACACCCTTCTTCTCGTAGAGCACCGTCTTTCTCAACAGAGGATGAAACTCAAAAAGACACTTTTACCACTCCCCTCTATATCCTGTTATCCTGAGAAGACGGCTCAGCTATTTCTCAACCTGTTTCTTAATGCCATAGACGCTATGGAAGATGGGGGAGAGCTGGAAGTCTCCTCAGAGGCTATCGGAGGTTTTATCCAGGTCAAGATAAAGGATAGCGGTTCTGGCATCCCGGAATCAATAAAGGAAAGGATATTTCAGCCTTTTGTAACCACAAAGGCCAAAGGACTGGGGCTGGGGCTGGCCATCGTCCATCGGGTTGTTGAAGAGCATAGAGGGAAAATTGAAGTGGATAGTACCCCGGATATTGGTGCTACATTTACCGTAAGCCTGCCCATAGAGGTAGTACAATGAAAAAGATACTGGTCGTTGATGATGAGCCCAACGTTCATTACTCTTTTAAAAAGGTCTTTTCCGAGAGTTATGTTGTCCTTTCTGCCTCGTCCGGGGAAGAAGCCGTAGACATCATCAGCAGGGATACCCCAGACCTGGTAATAATGGATATCAGGATGCCCGGGATCGATGGAATCACCACCCTGAGAAAGATCAAGAGCATAGATCCCAAACTCCATATTATAATTATGACGGCGTATGGAACTATGGAAACCGCGGTGGAGGCCATGAGGTTAGGGGCATACGACTACACCCTGAAACCCTTTGATATCGATTGGATGAAGACGACTATATCCAGCGCCTTATCCGTGACAGAGATGATGAAGAGAAAGGTTGCCCTGTCCCCTTCCCAAGAAGGGGAACCGAACGGGGACATCATGGTTGGAAACTCGCCTGAAATGCAAAAGGTATACAAGTACATAGGGCAGGTGGCCGGGAAAGATATAACGGTTCTTTTAACCGGAGAAAGTGGTACTGGAAAAGAACTGGTTGCCAGGGCTATATATAAACACAGTATGAGAAGAAACAAACTGTTTATGGCCATAAACTGTGCTGCCATACCGGATAACCTCCTGGAATCGGAGCTTTTTGGTTATGAGAAAGGGGCATTTACCGACGCTCGACTAAGAAAGATCGGGAAGCTTGAACAGTTAAGTGGAGGCACCATATTTTTGGATGAAATCGGGGACATGTCTCTTCTTCTTCAAGCCAAGATGCTTCGTGTATTACAGGAGATGGAGTTTGAACGATTGGGAGGAAACGAAACAATAAAGGTTGACATCAGGGTGATAGCCGCCACCAATAAGGACCTGAGAAAGGAAGTCGCTGAAGGAAGGTTCAGAGAAGACCTCTATTACCGTTTGAACGTAGTCTCTATTTACCTTCCGCCCTTGAGGGAAAGGAAGGGGGACATAGAGGATTTGGTAAGGTACTTCATAAAAAAGTCAAGCCCTGAGTTGAATAAAGAAACAAAGGATATTACTCCATCGGCAGTCAATGTATTGATGGGTTATCATTGGCCCGGCAATGTCAGAGAACTGGAGAACGTTGTCAAAAAGGCCATTATTAGATGTAAGTCGGAAGTCATTGTCCAGGAAGACCTCTCTTTTGAGGAGGAAACAAATAGGGCTCATCCCCTGGAAAAAGAAGGGGAGCTGGCCTCAGAGTTGGATAGAATCTTAGACAGACTTCTTGAAGAAATCCCTTTATCGCCAACCGGGGATAAGGATGTGATCTCATCCCTGGAGAAAATGCTTGTAATAAAGGCACTTATGAAAACAAAAGGGAATCAGGTAAAGGCTGCAAAGCTTCTGGGTATAAATAGAAACAGCCTTCGTCGGAGGATGGAGAAATACGGAATACAGAAAGAGATAAGCATATCAGGGGAAAGTCAATACCTAATTACCAAAGCCTGACCCCAAATCCTTCTCCCCACCCTTGACCTCTCCCCAAACCAACACCGTATCTTTTGGTCAAATTACCTTGACACACAGGCACTCCCCTATTATACTTACAGTACAAAAGAGTTCTTATCAAACAAACAAAATCTAAAACGACCTGATTGTCAGCTATCCGCCGGTTTTGTTTTTTTACTAACAGAAAATTAATGTGTGGGGGGCAGTTGGCTGTGGAGGACTGTGATGCAGGCGGTCGTCTTACTTTCTGGAGGCATTGACTCAACTGTTTGTGCCGTTCTTGCCGTGAAGACATTTGGGGCAGAACAGATAGCTGCTCTCAACGTTCTTTACGGACAGAAGCATGCCAATGAGTCCGAAGCAGCCAGAGCAGTCGCAGAACGCTTGAGTTTGGGGGCATTCGAGGAAGTAACCCCCTGCCCGAATCTTTATTCAAGGGCGCTGGCTCAAGCCTTATTGATGCCGGTGTAAAGGTTCCCCATGGGCCGTACCCAAACGATGACGGCCCCGTTTCTACCTATGTGCCGTTCAGAAACGGTATACTCATCTCTGTCGGTGCAGCCTTCGCTTTGAAAATGGGCGCGGAGATGATTTATTTTGGTGCTCACAGGGAAGACGCAATGAACTGGGCGTATCCGGACTGCACACCAGAGTTTTTGGGAGCGATGAAGAGCGCTGTCTGGGTCGGCACGTATCATAAAGTACGACTGACAACCCCACTCGAGTGCCTGGACAAGACAGATATCGTTGGGCTCGGTAAACAATTAAGCGCTCCTTTTGAGTTGACACGCTCCTGCTACCAGGGCTGGGACAAAGCCTGCGGGCGTTGTGCAACCTGCATATCGCGGCTCGAGGCGTTTAAAGCTAACGATCTGGTGGATCCCATTGTCTATCAGATGATTACAGAGGACTAATGTTGATGGCTTCGTAAAAAATCCATCTGCTGTGTTGCGCTGCATCCTTTTGTTTAGACTGAAGGCTACAGGCTAACTGTCTACAGCCTATCCACCTGAGCACTTACTTTGCCATCCCAATTTTGACTTTTTACGAGTCTATCAATGTTCGAAATCTATATTAATCAGAAGTTCGAAGCTGCCCATTTTCTACCAGGTTATAAAGGTAAATGCGCAAATCTCCACGGTCATACATGGCGGTTTGAATTGACGATACGCTCGGAATTCATAACCGATGGGATGGTAATGGATTTTATTGAGGTAAAAGAAGCGCTAAATGAGGTTTTGCCCGACCACACCCTTTTAAATGACATTATCCCAAATCCGACCGCCGAAAACCTATCCGCATACCTCTACAAGCAGATGAAGGAAAGGATTACGGGCTTGGTAAAGGTGGTTGTCTGGGAATCGGAGAATTTGGGGGCGGCTTTTTTGAAGGTTAACGAAATTTTTTACTCGGTACAGGGGGAAGGGAAAAACTCAGGCATACCGATGGTCTTTGTCCGCCTCGCGGGTTGTAACTTGCGCTGCGACTTCTGCGACACTAAATACGCGTTCGAGGCAGGGAAGGAGATGATGGTAGGGGAGATTCTATCCGAAAGGGGGAAGTACCCCTCAAAGTGGGTTTGCATAACCGGCGGAGAGCCGTTCATTCAACCTCTGGACGAATTGGCCAGGCAGCTGAAGGCGGATGGTTCTCTGATTCAGATAGAGACAAACGGAACGATATTCCAGCCCGTTACATGCGATTGGCTGGTAGTGAGTCCCAAGAAAGAGCGGAGGCCTGTTGAGTCTATGCTTGAGCGGGCAAACGAGATTAAAATCGTCGTCAACTTGAAAGAGGCGTTGGATTTTACAGAGGAATACGAAGCGTGGGGAACATGCCACTCGATCCAGCCGGAAAACAATCACGAGGAAGCGACTAAACTCTGCCTGGATTTTGTCGCCGAACATCCGCAGTGGCGATTGAGCATGCAGTTACATAAGCTTATCAATATAAGATAGGTAAAACGGGAGTGTTTCCTGGAATTGATCAAAAAGAATGGGGTCAGGCAACGTCCCTAAATAGCTCCTGAAATTGGCATTTACACCTGCCCTTCTATTGTGATCTCAAACGGTTTACCCAGTTCGAACTTTCGTGTTTTTAGAATGCATCCACTTAACACTGATATATTAGGATCGGCGATGACGCGAGCCTTCACATCATAAATTTCCGTAACTTGGTATCCATCAGCATTTGAGTAACTCAGCGACAACTCTATTGTTGTGCCAACATAGCCAGGTCCAAGTTGGTAAATGGCTGTCAAAATTGTCTCATCGCCTGGAGCAATTATGCTAACAACCTCCTTTGTATCAGATTCTTTAAAATATCCACTATTGGCTCCAAGCCATTTCGGGACATAATTGAAGGCTGGAGCCCCGCCTGCATTCTTAATTTTCACTTTAAAAATTAATTTTGAATGTGTACGGATCGCGTCCGTATCAACATTCAAATCTGGGACAAGTAAAGGGAACTTATTGTCGGACAAAAGATTTTTTATATGCCTTTTAGCTGCTTTATATTTAAAGTCGCTTTTGATTATTTCTTTAAGTTCAATTGAATCCTTAAATGTTTTGTACCAGTTCGTGTTGGAGCGTTTTTGACTAAGTTTTGAATGACGGCTCAGCAAATCAAACAGCTTAATATCTTTTTGGCTCACCCATACATAAGATATTTGGTCTTTTTCCTTTGCCATATTCCAAATCTTATAATCAGCCTCTAAACGATCACGCACATACATAAAAATTGGTTTATGTGTCTCGATAGCTTTCAAATACTCCAAATGCGTAGTAGAAAAATCACCATAACCAAATTTAGATAAAGATGAACCATATCTTTGTGAAAGAATTATGATGACATAATCGCTTTTACTAAGATTTATTAGACATGTCTCAATGGTATTTTTGTCGGTGAATATCTCGAAGGCCGAATCATTTGCGTCAGAAAGGATAGGGTCAATCCCCATTTCTTTGAACATAATGCAAAGCTCAGCACGGATATCTATCAAATCATAAACAGTAGAGCTTATAAAAACTTTCATAATGTCTGAACCATCCAACGCCACAATTGAGGGTCCGGTTGAGGAGCGTAGCGACGAAACCGGTCCCTCTCGAATTGCTTGCTAGCTCTTAGGATTTCCAAACTGCAAGTAGTCCACTTAAAGCACCAATAATTCCTGTTAAAGCTGCAAGCCATAACATCATGCCTTCTCTGCGCTCTTTCCGTTCTCTTCGCACCAATGATCGTATGTCTACGATTGCCTTCGTAACACCCACCATATTCAATCCCACCTGCCGCGCCGCTTGATGTCGCAGATCACTTCTTTCCTACTCTGATCTGTCTTCCGATAAAAAATCCCTCCTGCCAAAGATAACCTCGCCATCCCTTGAGAAAGCTTACAGTAGATTTTTTATTGCTTTAACCTCGATTTGCCGGTCGAGCTGAAAATCTTCGCCGCCGAAATAAACTACCGTTCCT
>PFIF01000191.1:0-1635 GCA_002782605.1 Deltaproteobacteria bacterium CG_4_8_14_3_um_filter_43_13
TTGGAACATTTGAATTTAGGGTTTTGATATTGTTTAGAAATTTAGGGTTTCGGATTTAGGATTTTTCATCTTATCTACTTATTATTGTCGTTTAGTATACTTAAGGAGGGAACGAAATGGATTTTGAGTTTACGGAGGAGCAAAGGATATTTAGGGAGGCGATAAAGAACTTCGCTGAAAATGAGATAGGACCACTGGTCGAAGAGGCAGAGGAGACAGAGGTCTATCCTGTGGAGATAATTCCCAAGGCCGGAAAGCTGGGTTTCCTATGTGTCAGGTATCCTGAAAAGTACGGCGCTGCAGGTACAGACAAGCTCACTGAAAATATCTACATAGAAGAGCTTATGCGGGTGTGCTCCGGGATAGGTTCCGGGCTTCTTGTCCAGTCCAGCCTTGGTACTTCCATGATTCTTGAGCATGGAACAGAGAAACAGAAACAGGAGTACCTCGTCCCTGCCATTAAAGGGGAGAGGATATCGGCATTTGGCCTTACAGAACCCAATGCTGGCTCTGATGCAGCATCAATACAGACAACGGCAGTAAAGGATGGAGATCATTATGTGATAAATGGCAGGAAGATATTCATCACCAATGGAAGTATTGCCGATTATATCTGTGTGGCTGCATATACTGACAAGAGCAAGGGCTCCAAAGGCGGGGTGAGTATACTCATCGTGGATAAAGGCACCCCCGGTTATTCTGTTACCAGAAAGTTGAAGAAAGTAGGCAACCGTTCGGCTGACACTGCAGAGTTGCTATTCGAGGACTGCAGGGTCCCAAAAGATAATTTGGTGGGAGAGGAAGGGAAGGGGTTCCCCTACCTGATAGCCACCCTCAAGAGTGGAAGGATTTCCTATGGTGGAAGGTGTATCGGGGTAGCAAGGGCAGCCCTGGATGCATCCATTCGATATGCTGGGGAAAGGATCCAATTTGGCAAACCCATAAAGGATTTTCAGGTAACCAAATTCAAACTGGCCAGGATGGCAATGGAGATTGAGGCTGCCAGGTGGCTGACATACAGGGCGTCCTGGTTGTTTGATCAGGGGAAAGACTGTATGAAAGAGGCCTCAATGGTAAAACTCTACGCTAGTGAAGTGGCTCAAAGGGTTACCAGTGAAGCCATGCAGATCCATGGTGGATATGGGTACATAATGGAATATCCTATTCAGCGCCATTGGCGTGATGCAAGACTTCTAACCATTACTGAAGGGACTTCAGAGATTCAGCAGATCGTCATAGCCAGAGAGCTGGGCGTTTAAAAAATTCTCTAAAACCCCCTTGACAATAGTAACTAGATCGTATAGGAATTTCCTTTTTAGACACAGGTGAATAGAGTTGTTTCATTGGTTTGATGTTGAACATATAACAGCGGGCTTAAGCCCGCTGTTGTGCCCGCTGTTATATGGAAATCAGTAAGGGATGACGTCAAAAAGGAGAGGGTGTTATGGAATATAAGAACATAATAGTTTCAAAAGAGGAGGGCGGAATAGCAGTTATAACCCTGAATAGGCCTGATGCATTGAATGCCCTCAATGCCGAAGTGGGTAAAGACCTGAGAAAAGCAGCAGAAATCTTAAAGGAAGATGATGAAGTGAGGGTTATTATTGTAACCGGTCAGGGAAGGGCATTTGCCGC
>PFIF01000191.1:1644-14196 GCA_002782605.1 Deltaproteobacteria bacterium CG_4_8_14_3_um_filter_43_13
CATAAAAGAGCTTAAAGATGCCGGTCCTTGTGAAGCCCGAGAATGGGCAAGGGCTTTGTTCGATTCATTTGATGCCCTTGGGAGAATGCCTAAGCCAGTGATAGCTGCAGTAAATGGAATTGCCTTTGGAGGGGGGTGTGAACTGGCTTTGGCCTGTGACTTTATAGTTGCATCAGAAAAGGCAAAATTTGGTGTCCCTGAAATAAAAATAGGGGTGTTTCCTGGTGCGGGAGGAATGTATCGTTTAGCCCGAGCTGTTGGGATGAGGATGGCAAAGGAGTTGGTCTTCGTTGGAGACCCTATTGATGCAAAGACTGCCCAGGATATTGGATTGGCAAACAGGGTCTTCCCTGCAGATAGGTTTTTGGATGAGGTCAAGTCCTTGGCCCGTAATATTGCATCAAAGAGTGGGATTACTTTAAGGTTGGCTAAACAAGCCCTTAATGAAGCTCAGGATTCTCCTGATCCGGAGGGGGTATACAGGGACATTGATGCAATGGGGGTTGCCTTTTCAACCGCTGATCAGAAAGAAGGGATGGCAGCATTCGTTGAAAAGAGGGCTCCCAGGTTTGTGGGAAGGTGAGACTTTATCTCTCACAGAGTTCACAGAGAGGCAGGGTTAATATAACCAATTTAAAGGAGGAGGTAAAACTCAAGTGGCTGATGAATCTAAAGGAACGCCAGTAGTGGTTCCCATGGTGGGAAAGATAGTAGCAGTAGATGTAAAAGTTGGAGATAAGGTAGAAGAGAACAGTCAGATGGCATTATTGGAGGCAATGAAGATGGAAATTCCAGTGGTTGCTCCTGTGTCTGGCACAATAAAAGAATTAAATGTATCAGTGGGGCAGACGGTTCAGGCGGATACGGTTCTTGGTGTGATAGAATAAGGTAACTACTCAGGCACAAAGTGGCAAAGGTACATAGGCACAAAGAACAGGCTAATAGCCTGTAGCCTATAGGCTAATAGGCTAGAAAAATTTGTGTCTTTGCTACTCTGTGCCTTTGCGTCTGCTTGACTAGTAGAGCGTTTCTTTATTAAGATGTCATCTCGACCGAAGGGAGAGATCTTTTTAACTAGCCGTTATAAATAAGATTTCTCGTTTCACTCGAAATGACAGCATTGCAATGTTATTTATGAAACGATATACTAGTTACAGAATAAGTTTCGGATGACCTCCTGGGAGGGTTTGTAATGGAAGAGGATATAGAAAAGATACAAGAAGAAACAAAAAGGTGGAACAAAGACTGTCTGGGAAAGCATACCTTCAGGAAGTGTGAAACGGATTGGGGTTTAGAGATTAAGCCCCTTTATACCGTGGATGACACCAAAGATATCAATTATCTTGAAGATATAGGCTTTCCGGGTGAATATCCTTTTACTAGAGCCCCCCATCCATCAATGTACCTTGGAAAGCTGTGGACAATGAGACAGTACTCCGGGTATGGAACAGCAGACGAAACCAATAAACGATATAAGTATCTCCTTCAACAGGGACAGACAGGACTGAGTGTTGCATTCGATCTGCCTACCCAGATTGGCTATGATTCGGATCATTCTCTTTCCCAGGGTGAGGTAGGAAAGGTAGGGGTAGCAGTTGATTCTCTTGCTGATATGGAAACGATTTTCAACGGACTCCCTTTGGATAAATTGAGTACGTCTATGACTATTAATGCCCCAGCCGCCATACTCCTGGCAATGTATTTAGCAGTTGCAGAGAAACAGGGGATAGGCACTGAGAAGCTGAATGGCACGATTCAAAACGATATATTAAAGGAGTATACAGTCAGAGGGACATATATATTTCCGGTGGGTCCGTCCCTGAGGTTGATTACCGATATATTTGAGTACTGCTCAAAACATGTACCTAAATGGAATACTATAAATATAGCAGGCTATCATATGAGGGAGGCCGGTGCCACGGCAGTACAGGAGATAGCCTTCACCTTTGCAGATGCTATCGAGTATGTAAATGCTGGGATAAAGGCTGGGTTGAGGGTAGATGACTTCGCTCCAAGAATCTCCTGGATATTCAATACCCATAATAACTTCTTTGAGGAGATAGCCAAATATAGGGCTGCCAGAAGGTTATGGGCAAAGATTATGAAGAAAAGATTTGGGGCTTCTGACCCCAGATCATGGATGTTTCGGTTTCATACCCAGACCGCTGGCAGTGCACTAACTGCCCAACAACCCCTCAACAACGTTGTAAGGGTGGCCTTTCAGACCCTGGCAGCGGTATTGGGAGGCGCTCAATCCTTGGCTTCATGCTCCTTTGATGAAGCCTTAGCACTGCCAACAGAGGAATCAGTACGCCTTTCCTTGAGAACCCAGCAGATAATAGCCCATGAGATCGGGGTTACCGACACAGTGGATCCAATGGGTGGTTCTTTCTATATAGAGAGTCTGACAAAAAAGATGGAGGAGAAGATAACCGACTATATTAAGAGGATAGACGAATTAGGAGGAGCTGCTGCTGCTATAGAAAAGGGCTATATTCAACAGGAGATTCAAGAGAGTGCGTACCGCTACCAAAAAGAAGTGGAGTCTGGGAAAAAAGTGGTGGTAGGAATGAATAGTTACCAGGTAGAGGAGCCACTTCCCAAAGGTTTACTAAAGGTTGATACTGAGGTTGGAGCTATTCAGATAAAAAAGCTCAAAGAACTTAAAACAGCCAGGGATAATCAAAAGGTTCAATCCGCTCTCTTAGCGTTAAGAAAGACTGCTGAAGGGTATGCCAATTTAATGCCTCCGATAATCGAGGCGGTTAAAGCCTATGCAACATTGGGTGAGATATGTGATGTGCTCCGAGAAGTCTTTGGTGAATATGAGGGAACCTCGGTAATATAAAGGTTCTTTGATCTATGCAATAAAAGGGGCGATTTGGGAAGGAGGACCTGGATGAATCAGGATAAAAGGATTAGGGTTTTGGTAGCCAAACCCGGGTTGGATGGCCATGATAGAGGCGCTAAGGTTATCGCTCGGGCTTTAAGAGATTCAGGGATGGAGGTTATTTACACAGGGATTCGTCAAACCCCGGAACAGATTGTTGATGCAGCTCTTCAGGAGGATGTAGATACCATTTTGTTGAGTATTCTCTCAGGGGCTCATGGTTTTTTGTTTCCGAGGATAATGGAACTCTTGAAAGAAAAGGGTCTAGGTGATATATTGGTTTTAGGTGGGGGTATTATCCCCGAAGACGACGTTCCTGAGTTAAAAGAACTCGGAATCTCTGAGATTTTTGGGCCTGGCATGTCTTCTCAAACACTAATAAACTACATTAGAGAGAACCTGTCTCAGGGATAAATACTTGGTATATTAACAGAATAGATTGGGGAGATACTATGGAATTGGTTGACGAGGTACGAAAGGGCTCAGTTAGAGCTTTGGCTAAGCTAATTACTTTAGTGGAAAATGAAATGCCGGGTGGGGTTGAGGCAATGGAAGAAATCTATCCTCTTACCGGCAATGCCTATATAATTGGTATTACCGGACCTCCGGGAGCGGGTAAAAGCACGCTAACTGATAGGATTACAAAAGAGCTTCGGCGTAAGAACTGTACTGTGGGGATTATTGCTATTGATCCAACAAGTCCATTCACAGGTGGGGCACTGTTAGGGGATAGGGTAAGGATGCAGGGAGTGAGTAGTGATGAGGATGTGTTCATTCGCAGCATGGCTACCAGAGGGAGTCTGGGTGGTCTTTCCAGAGCAACATCAGACACAGTAAAGATCCTTGATGCCTATGGTAAGGATTATGTTATAATTGAGACAGTAGGGGTCGGACAAGACGAAGTGGACATAGTTAGAACTGCTGACATATCGATTCTCGTTGTAATGCCAGGTGGAGGTGATGATATTCAGGCAATAAAAGCTGGCATTATGGAGATTGGAGATATATTTGTAGTAAATAAGGCAGATAGGGATGGTGCTGACAGATTGGTTACAGAAATTAAAATGATGTTAGGACTGAGTTCAGTTGAGAGAGAATGGACTTCTCCCATTATTAAGACTGTGGCAACAGAAGATCAGGGTATCGGCACCCTTGTTGAAAAGATTAATGAGCACAGAGAGTTTTTGGTTAAAAGCGGTATGCTGGCTTGCCGACGGAAAGAAAGGATCCGATCCGAAATAATTAAGATGATAGAATACGAAATATACCGGTATCTCGATAGTTTAATAGCAGAAAATAAGGATTTTTTTGAACAGCGCCTGGAGGATATAGTAAACAAAAAAGAAGATCCATATCTGTTAGCAAAAAAGACAGTGGAGACAATAGCTAAAAGGATATCAAAGAACGCCAATGTGTAGAAGCAAAGTAAGCGTCCAGCGGTCAGCACTCGGCGATCAGCAAGATATGTTATAATAAATTCACATCAGGCGGACTAAAGGATTTGTTTTTTTGGCTGAAAGCTGACGGCTGATAGCTGAATGCTCGCGAAGTGAAAAGGGAGAACAAATGAAGATAAAGAAGATTGATCATATCGGTATAGCGGTGAAAAGCTGTGCTCCGGCTTTGAAATTCTATGAAGATATACTGGGCATGAAGTCTGTTGGATCAGAAACCGTGGAAGAGCAAAAGGCTACTACCGTATTTATGCCAATAGGAGACAGTGAGCTGGAGTTGTTGGAATCCACATCTCCAGAGGGAGCTATAGCCAGGTTTATTGAAAAGAGAGGAGAGGGGATTCAGCATATCTGTTTTCAGGTAGAAAACATTGAAGAGGCATTGTTAGAGCTAAAAGAAAAGGGTGTGAAGCTGATTGACGAAACTCCCCGAAGGGGAGCAGGAGGGGCAAAAATAGCCTTTTTACACCCTAAATCAACCTATGGAGTACTGATAGAGATAAGCGAGAGATGAGGGAGATTTGGAGAATTATGAAGAAGGTGCCCCAGAGATCTATTAAACTGTCTTCCTTAATCCTATTATTTATCTTTATATTCTGTTCCCTTACTTATGCTGACAACATGCTGAAGGTAGCTGTGCTCCCATTCCAGATAAACAGCTCGGAAAATTTGGATTATCTGAAGAAGGGGATTCTGGATATGCTTACATCCAGGATTTCTGTAGAGGGTAAGGTTGTAGTTCTTGAGAATAAACTAGTAAGTGATGTCCTGTCTCAAATTAATGAGAGTCCGACAACTGAAGAAGCAATAAGGAAGATCGGCACTCAGCTTGGTGTGGATTTTATTATTTCGGGCAGCCTGACTAAGATAGGAGATAGTGTTAGTATTGATGCCAAGATGTTTGACCTGAAGGAGAAGAAATCCGTTACATCTCTATTCGCCACAAGCAAAGGAATGGATAATGTAATTCCTGAAGTCAGTGAGTTTGCTTTGAAGGCCAATTCCAGGATTACAGGTAAACCTTATTCTGTCTATTCATCTCCACATCCACCTCCACTTCCTACTGCCAGTGAAGAGGCATCTGCTTTTATGTCAGAATTTCTTGTCCCTAAAAAGGGGAAGGGCCCTTCTTCCGATACCGGTTCTGAATTTGTAATGTCTGGTGATCCTCTGGGTCTCAAGAAGGGATTTTGGAAGAGTCAAAGGCTGGACTTTGGGATTAAAGGTATTGCTGTTGGAGATGTGGATGGGGATGGAAAAAAGGAAACGGTTGTTATCGACAAGAATAGCATATATATATATAGATACTCAGAAGATAGGCTGGCATTGATAAAAAAGATTAAAGGGAAGAAATCCGACAACTATCTGTCCCTTGATGTGGCCGATATTAATAAAAATGGAATTTCAGAGATCTTTGTAACCAACCTTGTCGATACCAGACTGGACTCCTTTGTTATAGAGTTCCAAAAAGGAGATTTTGTAAAGATTGAAACAGGCATCAACTATTTTTTTAAGGTGATTGAGACATCTAAAAATGGTTCCATGCTTCTTAGCCAAAAGGCAGGGCTGGATGGTATTTTTTACGGTAGTGTAACTCAACTGGTATGGAAAGACAACAAATACATGGAAGAAAAAAATATCCCCCTTCCCAAAGGCGCCATAGTGTATGGGTTCAACTTGATTGATGTTGATAAAGATGGGAAAGAGGAGATTGTTCTGATCGATAATTACGATAACCTGAAGGTTTTTTCTAATAGTGGGGAGTTGATGTGGAAGAGTGATGAAATATATGGAGGGACAAAAAACTTCTTAACCAAGTATCCGGCTGGTACGAAACCGGTTGACTCCCTTGAGGGGCTTGAAACTAGATTGTACCTTCAAAATCGGATACTGCTTCAAAATCGTAAAGGAGAAAATGCAGTAGTTGTCGCAAAAAATATTCCAGGTGCAGGAAAGTTATTTGAAAGAACCAGAATGTATAAGAACAGCGAAATTTATAGTTTTACCTGGGATGGTCTGGGTTTATCAGAGGATTGGAGAACAAAAAAGATTCCTGGATATGTTGCCGATTTTCAGATTAAGGATATAAATAATGACGGGAAAGATAGATTGGTGGTTGGAATTATCCAAACCTCCAGTGATGCATTATTTGGAAGTGACAAGAGTTATATCTTGGTCTATGAGTTAATGAATTAAATACCCTTTTTCAATTGTCTGAAATTCAAAAAACCTTTTAATGATTCCATAAAAGATTTTTTGTTTGGATATTAACAACAAGTATTAAACCATCAAAGGCGGTGTAGCTCAGTTGGTTAGAGCATGCGGCTCATATCCGCAGTGTCCGGGGTTCAAATCCCTGCACCGCCACCAAAAAAACTCTCCCCTGAATCAACTTTTATGGCTTCCTAAAAAGTCCATTCCCTATCCTTTTTAAATCCCTTTTGAATGATTCCATGAAAGAGAAAAAAATCTTGACATAATGATATTATAATATTATATGAACATAAATTCAAAATTTAGAATACATATTGCAAAGAGGTAATTTCATTGCAACAGATGAGCAGGAAGAAAAGGGAGTACCAGGCAAGAAGGTCTGAGATCCTTGGTGCAGCAGAGAGGTTATTTGCAAGCAAGGGATTCCACAATACTACCATGGCGGAGATTGCTCAGGAATCGGAATTCGCTATTGGAACGCTATACCAATTTTTTAAGAACAAGGAAGACCTTTATTATACCATGGTCATTGAAAAACTCGATCTTTTATATTCTGGCATTGGGAACAAGGTTCACAGGTTCAAAGATAGCCTTAAGAAGATCGAAAGTCTGATTAAAACCCAGCTCTCCTTTTTTCAGGATAACAGGGACTTCTTTGCGATATTCATTAAAGAAAGAGGGTCTCTGGAGGCTACGGTAAATGAAGATTTTGGAGAAGCCCTTCGCCAAAAATATCTTTCCTTTATTGATCTTGTAACTCAAGTAATGCTTACAGGTATAGAACAATCCAATCTCAAGGATTTGGATGCAAGGGAAATGGCCTGGGCATTGTTGGGTATAATAAATTCATTTGTTTTTCAATGGATTATCAATCCGCAGAAGGTATCCCTGGTTTCTAAATCAGTGGTAATCATGGATCTCTTCTTGCGAGGTACAGGGGATGTTATAAAGGAGGCACAAAGAGACAAAGGCACATAGAATAGTTCAGTTACCAGTTATCGGTTAATTATTAACTGTAAACCGTATTTTTAGTGCCTTTGTGCCTATCTGAGTAGTTATGTTTGAAGAGGGGTCAGGTTTATAAAGGGGATGAGATACTATGAGAGTCTTACTCGACAGACAACTATCTTCCAGAATCTTTTATTTGGTATTGCTGGTATTCTTTCTTTTTGTTCCTTTTAACGCGGGAGCAGATGAAATCATAAAAAAGGATGAGGCTCTTAAGCTGGACAGATGCGTAGAGATAGCGCTGAAGAAACAGCCAAACATTATTGCAGCGATGAATACAGTGAGTATAAATCAAAGCAGGGTAGGGCAGGCAAAGGCGAATTATTATCCACAGATAGATTTGTCATCAGGCTACAGTAAATCCTCTCACTTTTCCAGCGCCAGCAGCCGTTCATCCGATGAATATTCAAGCGGTGTTGGTCTCAAGCAGAATATCTATGATTTTGGGAAAACCACTACACGTGTGGAGATTCAAAGGCTGAACCTGAATTCTTCCCGTTTAGACCTCGAGAACGTATCAGATCAGATAGTCTTTAATGTTAAACAGGCATACTATGGAGTATTGCAGGCAGAGAGGAACAGGGATGTTGCTGAGGAAGCTGTCAGGCAATTCAAAAAACACCTGGAACAGGCAAAGGGATTTTATGAAGTCGGCACAAAACCAAAATTTGATGTTACGAAGGCAGAAGTGGATTTGAGTAATGCAAAACTGAATCTGATAAAGGCTGAAAATACCATTAGGGTAACAAGGGTAATCCTTAGCAACGCAATGGGGGTGCCTGATGCCACTGAATACAGTCTGGTGGATAATCTTACTTTTGTTAGATACGATGTTACACTTGAAGACATGCTGAAAATGGCATATCGTCAGAGGGCCGACCTTAGATCAATCCTCATAAAGAAAAAGGCAGCAGAGGCATCGGTACAGATATCAAAGAAAGACTATTATCCTACACTGTCAGGAAATGCGGCTTACAGCCGGGTTGGTGAAAGGTTTCCCCTGGAGGACGGCTGGAATGTTGGTATGACTATAACATTTCCAGTATTTAGTGGCTTCTCAACCGGATACCAGGTAGAGGAAGCGACGGCAAATCTCAACGTTCTGAAAGCAAATGAAGAGGCATTAAGGCAGGGGATAGTCCTTGAGGTTCAGCAGGCATATTTAAACCTCAAAGATGCAGAGGAAAGGATTCCCACAGCAGAACTTACTGTTAAACAGGCAGAGGAAAACCTTGAGATGGCAAACGGCAGGTATGCCGCAGGTGTAGGAAACCCCATTGAGGTAACGGATGCAGAAGTGTCATTAAGCAATGCTAAGACAGCCTATATTCAGTCACTTTATGATTATAAAGCTACACGGGCGAGTCTTGAGAAGGCGGTGGGTATACGATGAAAAAAATAATCATTATCAGCGGAATAATTATTGTCATTGTTATTGCTGGATTTGTTTTATTCAGAGACAGAGGAAGTGAACCGAAATTCGGGACTGATAAGATTATCAGAGGTGATATAGAAATGGCAGTTAGCGCCACAGGTACAGTAAACCCTGTGACCACTGTCCTTGTGGGCACACAGGTATCAGGCACGATAAAAGAATTATATGTGGATTTCAATTCTCCTGTAAAGAAAGGTAAGATAATAGCCAGGATAGACCCGGCTCTGTTTGAGGCACAGGTGAATCAGGCAAAGGCAAATTCCCTTTCGGCTAAAGCAAATCTGGAGAAAGCCGGGGCAACACTTGTTGATGCAAAGAGGACAATGGACAGGAATAAGGAGCTGTTCTCAAAAAGTCTTATTGCGAGGAGTGATCTCGATACGGCAGAAACAAATTATGAAACTGCAAACGCCTCGGTAAGCGTGGCAAAATCTCAGGTCGCCCAGACAGAGGCAGCCTTAAGCCTTGCAGAGACAAACCTTCATTATACGAAGATAATATCCCCTGTAGATGGTATTGTCGTATCGAGGAATGTGGACGCTGGACAGACTGTTGCTGCCAGCTTTCAGACACCGACACTGTTTAGCATTGCACAGGACCTTACAAAAATGCAGATTGATACGAGTGTGGATGAGGCGGATATAGGGAATCTAAAAGTCGGACAGGATGTTCAATTTACTGTAGATGCCTATCCAGACATTACTTTTAAGGGCAGGGTATGGCAGGTAAGGAACGCTCCAATAACAGTTCAGAATGTTGTAACCTACGATGTAGTAGTTAAAGTAAGTAATCCTGAATTAAAGCTTAAACCAGGAATGACTGCCAATGTATCCATAATAGTATCAATAAAAAGAGATGTGTTAAAGATCCCGAATGCTGCCTTGCGATTCAAGCCCTCAGAGAAAGGTATGCCAGTATCAGACAAGAAAGGCCATGGTGTATGGATACTTGAAGAGAATAAACCAAAGCGTATTCCGGTTTCTTTGGGAATAAGTGACGGAAACTATACAGAACTCGTCGCAGGGAAGATAAGGGAGGGGCAGAAAGTAATAGTAGAGTCTATGTCAAAGACGAAGGTACTGTCCGGAACTGGCAGTTCTGGAACGCGTGGGCCAAGGATGTTCTAATATGGCAATTATCGAGGCACAGGAAATCACGAAAGTCTACAGTCTTGGTGATATCGATGTGAATGCACTCACAGGTGTGTCATTAGCAATAGAAAAAGGTGAATTTGTCGGAATAATGGGACCGTCAGGGTCCGGGAAATCAACCTTTATGAATATTCTGGGATGTCTTGATAAACCGACGAGCGGCAAGTATCTTTTAGAAAATATCGATATCAGCGATCTTAATAGAGACAAACTGGCGGCAATAAGGAACAAAAAAATAGGTTTTGTTTTTCAGGGATTCAACCTGCTTCCCAGGATGTCTGCACTCGAAAATGTTGAACTTCCGATGCTCTATGACGGCATATCTGCAAAGGAGAGGAAAGAGAACGCGTTAGAAGCCCTTAAAAAAGTAGGTCTGGAAGACAGGGGGTACCATCATCCTAATCAGCTTTCAGGCGGACAACAGCAAAGGGTCGCAATAGCGAGGGCGTTGGTAAATAACGCCCCCATAATATTTGCAGATGAACCGACTGGCAATCTCGACACAAAGACGAGTGTCGAGATAATGAAGATATTGGTGGATCTGAATACCCAATCAAACATTACAGTAATACTGGTAACCCATGAGGACAATATCGCAGCGTACAGCAGACGGATAATAAAATTCCTGGATGGAAGTGTTATCAGCGATGAAATAAGGTAACTGTTATCCGTTGACCGTTACCTGTGTTCAATTCTTAGCTTGTGCCCATGAAGACAGATATCGGTGAACAGAAAACGGTGAACTGTTATGATAAATATACCTTCAACATTTAGAATATCCTTCAGGGCATTAAAAGTGAACAAGATGCGTTCTGCCCTTACAATGTTAGGAATTATTATTGGGGTGGCCGCCGTTATTACTATGCTTGCTGTAGGTACAGGTGCAAGCCGGAAGATATCTGAGCAGATTTCGAGTATAGGAAGCAATCTCCTCATAATTCTTCCCGGAGCTACCACATCAGGGGGGGTTAGAATGGTAGTAGGTGCACAACCCACCCTAACTATAAGTGACGCAGATGCAATAAAGAAGGAATGCAATGCTGTCTCGGATGTTGCGCCGGTTCTCAACGGGGTCGCACAGGTCGTTTATGGGCACCAGAATTGGTCAACAGGTATAACAGGGACAACCCCGAGTATGTTGATTGTCAGGGACTGGCCGCTTGCATCGGGCAGGTCCTTTGCGGATCGGGATGTCAGGAGTGCTACAAAGGTGTGTTTATTGGGGCAGACCGTTGTGGATGGACTTTTTGGAGATATAGACCCGATTGGTCAGATTATCCGTATCAAAAAGATACCTTTTATAGTTATCGGTGTTCTTGCAAAAAAAGGTCAGTCTCCACAGGGTCATGACCAGGATGATAACATTTATGTCCCTGTAACGACGGCACAGAAAAAGCTCTTCGGAACCCCATTTCCTGGAATGGTAAGGATAATTATGGTGAAGGCAAAGAGCACTGAAGCCCTTGCACCTGCAGAGAAACAGATGAATGATCTTCTCAGACAAAGGCACCGCATCGGTCAAAAACAGGAGAATGACTTCAATGTCAGAAATCTCACACAGATGATGCAGGTAGCAGAACAGTCTGCAAGGGTAATGACTTTATTGCTTGGTTCCATTGCATCAATCTCTCTCCTTGTTGGAGGTATTGGAATTATGAATATTATGCTTGTCTCGGTTACAGAAAGGACAAGGGAAATAGGGATACGGATGTCTGTTGGTGCAAAGACATGGGATATAAGGCTCCAGTTTATAATCGAGGCGGTTACATTATCATTAATCGGTGGGATAGCTGGGATTGTTCTTGGGGTATCCGGTTCAAAGGCGCTGGGTATTCTTGCGGGTTGGCCCACAATAGTATCACCTCTTGCTGTCTTCCTCTCTTTTGGTTTTTCTGGATTGGTAGGGGTTTTTTTCGGGTTTTATCCTGCCTATAAGGCATCGCTTTTTAACCCTATAGATGCATTGAGGCATGAATAGGCTTCGGGCTTGTAATAGGGTTGAAATGCTGCTATTGATAAATCATACCGTTGTTTGAATAGGGTTTATAAATGGAATAAATTTACCCCAGGAAAATGGATGAGGGATTGATTAAGGATATGAGGGGTGTTAAAATAACAAGGAGCATATGATGGGCATGTCCAAAGAATCAGAAAAGGAGATTGCTTCTCCTGATCAAATCATGGAACTGGCCTTCTCCTTCCAAAGGAGCAGGGTCTTTCTGACAGGTTATGAGCTGGGCTTGTTTTCGGCATTGGGTGATGGAAAGAAGACTTCAGAGGAGGTAGCCATGGCAGTCGGGACTGAGGCTCGACCTACGGACAGACTGCTGAATGCCCTTTGCGCTATGGGTTTCCTTGAGAAAAGAGAAGGGCGGTTTTCTAATACCCCTTCGACCTCTC